>DATNJP010000226.1:0-12529 GCA_035603855.1 Luteibacter sp.
CGGTGGTCCCGCCGCTGCACCTGTCCACCAACTATTCGTTCGACGGCTTCGGCCGCAAGCGCACCTACGATTACTCGCGCAGCGGCAATCCCACCCGCGACCTTCTCGCTGAAGCGCTGACCGAACTTGAAGAAGGCGCCGGTGCCGTCGTCACCGGTAGCGGCATGTCCGCCGTCGCGCTCACGTTGGAACTTGTCCCCGCCGGGGCGCTGGTGCTCGCCGCGCACGACTGCTATGGCGGCACGTGGCGCCTGCTCGATGCCTGGGCGAAAAAGGGCCGCTTCAACGTCCGCTTCGTGGACTTCACCGATCCGACCGCGTTGGCCGATGGCCTTGCCGCGAAGCCCGCGCTGGTGTGGATCGAAACGCCGTCGAACCCCTTGCTGCGCATTACCGATGTTCGCCATGTCGCCCAGGCAGCGCATGCGGTGGGCGCGCTGGTCGTTGTCGACAACACGTTCCTGTCCCCCGCGCTACAGCAGCCGCTGAAGCTCGGCGCGGACATCGCGGTGCATTCGACCACGAAGTACATCAACGGCCACAGCGATGTCGTTGGCGGCGCGGTCATCGCGGCCGATCCCGCCGTCGCCGAACAGCTGAAGTGGTGGGGCAACTGCAACGGACTCACGGGGTCACCCTTCGACAGCTATCTGACGCTACGTGGCGTGCGTACGCTGGCCGTGCGCCTTCGTGCCCATGAGGAGAACGCGCGCCGTGTCGCCGAACGGCTCGACGCCCATGAAGCGGTGCAGCAGGTCTATTACCCCGGGCTGGCCTCGCACGCGGGGCACGCGCTGGCACAACGCCAGCAGTATGGATTCGGCGCGATGCTGAGCTTCGAGATCGCCGGTGGCGACGACGCCATCGCCGCGTTCGTCGACGGCCTGCGCTTTTTCTCGCTGGCGGAATCGCTCGGCGGCGTGGAAAGCCTCGTCGCGCACCCGGCCACGATGACCCATGCGTCGATGGCGCCGGAAGCACGCCGCATCGCCGGCATCTCCGACAGCCTGCTGCGCCTGTCGATCGGCATCGAGGACGGCGACGACCTCATCGCCGACCTGGAGGCCGGACTCGAACGTGCGGCGGCGGTGGCTTCGCTCACGTCCAAACGCAAGGTCGGTGCATGAACGCGGTGGCCATCGCTCCCCTGGCCGATGCCGCTCCGCGTACCGCCGTCGTGCTCCTGGGCACCGGCGTCGTCGGCCGGGCCTTCCTGACCTTGCTCGGCACGCCGGCCGCGCGCTCGCTTCGCCTCGTCGGCGCGGCCAATTCGAAACGCCAGCACGTGCTGACGGACGGCATGACGCCGGGCGATATCGCCGAACACCTTTCGAAGGGTCGGGATGGGCGCGACAACTCGCCGCTGCTGAGCGCACTCGACGCCACGGGAGCAACGCGGAAAGTGGTGATCGACGCCACGGCCTGCGCCGTCGAGGCAAGCCGCCATGCCGACTGGCTCGCGGCGGGTTACCACGTGGTCACGGCGAACAAGGCGCTCGCGGGTGGTCACCTGTCGGGCTGGCGCGCCTTGCAGAACGCGGCCAGCAGCGGCGCCGTTTATGGCGACGCCGCGACGGTGGGTGCGGGTTTGCCGGTGCTTTCCACACTTCGCCGCCTTCGCCAGTGCGGCGATAGCCTGCTCACGCTCGAGGGCGTGTTCTCCGGGTCGCTGTCGTGGCTGTTCAACCAATACGACGGCAGCCGTCCATTCTCGTCGTTGCTGCGCGACGCGCGGCGGCTGGGCTTCACCGAGCCCGACCCGCGTTCGGACCTGTCCGGCGAAGACGTGGCCCGCAAGCTCCTGATCATCGCGCGCAATGCGGGCTTCGCGCTCGGCAGCGATGAGGTCGAGGTCGAGAGCCTCGTGCCCGAGGCATTGCGCGGCGTGGATACGAAGACCTTCCTCGATCGGCTCGAGGAGCTGGACGAGCCCCTGCGTGCGCGCCATGCGCAGGCGAAGGTGAACGGCAAGGTGTTGCGCTACCTCGCGCGCCTGAACCAGCGTGGCCGGGCCCGCGTGGGCCTGGTGGAAGTCGGCCCCGATCATCCGGCGTCGCGGCTGTCCGGCACGGATAACCAGTTCGCCCTGACGACGACGCGTTACCACGCGACGCCGCTGGTGATTCAGGGGCCGGGCGCCGGTCCGGAGATCACGGCGCAGGCGTTGTTGGGGGATGTGCTTTCGCTGTCGTGAGGCATCGCCGCTGAAGCGGCTCCCACAGGGGCAGCGTGCATAAAAAAACCGCCCGGGAGGGCGGTTTTTCTTTTATCGGTGGCCGGTGATCTCTTCGGCCTCTTCCACGCTAGGCGGCAGGTCCGGCTCGCCCGGTTCCAGTTCGTCGTGATGGAAGCGCGCCGCTTCCACCATCGGCGTGCGCCAGCCCGTGGCAATGCCCCAGAAGTAGAAGATCGCGCCGAGCACGGCGACCAGGGCGAGGTCGTAGCCGTAGGGAATGTAATCGTGCCCGCCGAAGGTCTTGCTGCCCGCCCATGAGACGAAGGCGATGACCGGCAGGTACACGATCAGCCACCACGCACCCTTGAGGTGGCGGCGGAAGTCTTCCCAGCCGCTCTTGGCGGTGTAGTAGAAGTAGATCGGCAGCGCGACGACCATCAGCAGGATGATCTCGCCGGTCAGCGGCCACTTGGCCCAGTAGAGCAGTTCGGTGGCGAAGATGAAGGCCAGCGCGGCGAGGACCGGCAAGCCGGGGATGCGCAGCGGTCGCTTCAGTTCCGGCGCCGTACGGCGCAGCGTCATGACGCTGACCGGGCCGGTGAGGTAGGAGATGATCGTCGACACGGAGATCACCGCCGCCAGCGTGCCCCAGCCGCGGAAGAAGAACAGGAAGATGAAGCTCACCACCAGGTTCAGCCACATCGCCGGGCGCGGGATGCCGAAGCGCGGGTGGATATGGCCGAAGATCTTCGGCAACTGGCCGTTGCGCTCCATCGCGTAGATCATGCGCGCGGTGGTGGCGGTGTAGGTGGCACCGGTGCCGCTCGGGCTGACGAAGGCGTCGGCGTAGAGCAGGATGGCCATCCAGTTGATCATCAGTGCCGTGGCGAGCTGCGCGAACGGCGACGCGTATTCGAGGCCGGCCCAGCCATTGCCCAGTTGTTCGGGCGGAACGGCGCCGATGAAGGCCACCTGCAGCAACACGTAGACCACGGTGGCGAGCAGGATGGAGCCGATCACCGCGAACGGAACGTTGCGCCCCGGATTGCGCGCTTCGCCGGCGAGGTTCACCGGGCTCTGGAAGCCGTTGAAGCTGAAGACGATGCCCGAGATGGCCACGGCGGTGAGGATCGACGAGATGTCGATCGCGTGCGTGCCGCCGTGTGCGCCGATGTCGAAGTTGCCCGGGTGGTAGCTGGTCGCGATGAGCGCGATGCCGGTAGCCGCCGGTACGACGAGCTTGAAGACCGTGATCGCCGTGTTGCTCTTGGCGAACAGCTTCACGCTCCAGAAGTTGAGGAAGAAGTAGACCAGGACCAGCACGACGGCGATGGCCAGGCCGGGCGGGGTCAGCTCGCCGTGGCCGTTGGTGACCACGTACAGGCCCTTCGTCCAGGTCGCCCATTCCCACGGCCACGAGGCCATGTACTGGACGGAGGCCTCGGCCTCGACGGGGATCACCGAGACGATGGCGATCCAGTTCGCCCAGCCGGCGATGAAACCGACCAGGGAGCCGTGCGAGTAATGGCCGTAGCGGACCATGCCGCCGGATTCGGGGAACATCGCGCCCAGTTCCGCGTAGGTCAGCGCGATGAAAAGGATGATGACGGCGCCGATGAGCCAGGCGTAGACGGCACCGGGGCCGGCGAGCTGGGCGGCGTGCCAGGCACCGAACAACCAGCCGGAGCCGATGATCGAGCCCAGGCCGGTAAGCATGAGGGCAAAGGCGCCGACATCGCGGCGAATAGCACTGTGAGACATGGTGACTCCGGTCGGACGGGACGGGACAGGACCCCGGCCCGGGGCGGCACAAGGGCCGGATGATGACAGCCCGCGCCCTCCGTGTCAGCCAGCGGTGGCTCTACCCCAACCGGTGCCGCGTCGATATACACTGGCCGACGCGGTAGGGATAAAGGGGTTCGGATGCGTTCGAAGGTGGTCGCCAGCGGCATGTTGTTCGTTGCCATGACGGTATGCGGCATTGCCGCAGCCGAAGAGCAATGGAACGACAAAGGCCGGCTGATCGATTCGGAGTCCTACGACCGTACCGCCAAGGGTTTCTACTTCACTCTCTACCCGGGTGAGGACCCGGTGGAGGCCGTGCGGCGCTGCGCCATAACGATGCGCGAACTGGGCCGCCTGTCGTCCGTTTCGTGCTTCGCGTACACGAGCAAGCAGCGTTTCGACACCCGCCGCGGAAAGTTGCGGGTGTGCTACACGGCCGTCGCGAACTGGTGGGGCGAGGACGAACCGGTCCGCGTCGAAACCGTCGATCGCCTGCCCAGGCTCTGCCCGGCGAAATAACCGCCACTCAGCATTCGATGACGTTGACGGCCAGGCCGCCGCGCGAGGTTTCCTTGTACTTGTCCTTCATGTCGCGGCCCGTGTCGCGCATGGTGGCGATCACCTTGTCGAGCGACACGTGGTGCTTTCCGTCGGCCTTGAGCGCCATGCGGCTGGCGTTGATCGCCTTCACCGCGCCCATGGCGTTGCGTTCGATGCAGGGGATCTGTACGAGGCCGCCGATGGGGTCGCAGGTGAGGCCGAGGTTGTGTTCCATGCCGATTTCCGCGGCATTCTCCACTTGGGTGACGGTGCCGCCGAGGGTTGCGGCGAGGCCGCCGGCCGCCATCGAGCAGGCCACGCCCACTTCGCCCTGGCAACCGACCTCTGCACCGGAGATCGAGGCGTTCTCCTTGTAGAGGATGCCGATGGCACCCGCCGTGAGAAGGAACTCAATGACGCCGTCTTCCGACGCGCCTGGGCAGAAATGACGGTAGTAGTGAAGAACGGCCGGCACGATGCCCGCCGCGCCATTGGTCGGCGCCGTGACCACGCTGCCGCCGGCGGCGTTTTCTTCGTTCACCGCCAAGGCGTAGAGGTTCACCCAGTCGAGGATCGTGAGCGGATCGCGCAGGGCGGCTTCCGGCTGGGCACGAAGCTCGGCGGCCATCGCCGGCGCGCGGCGGTTGACCTTCAGGCCGCCCGGCAGCACGCCAGGCGAACGCAGGCCACGCGCCACGCAATCCTGCATGGCCTTCCAGATCTTCAGCAGGCCCGCGCGGGTTTCGGCCTCGGGACGCCAGATGCTTTCGTTATGCATCATCAGCTGGGCGATCGTGAGGCCGTGCTCCTTGCAGAGCGACAGGAGCTGGTCGCCTGACGAGAACGGATACGGCTGCTCGCTGGTGTCGGCGACGATGCGGTCTTCCGCCGCTTCGTCCGGGTTGACCACGAAGCCGCCGCCCACCGAGTAGTAGTCGCGCGTGGCCAGCTCGTTGCCCTCCGCGTCGTAAGCGGAAAAGCGCATGCCGTTGGTGTGGAACGGGAGCTTCTGGCGCTTGTTGAAGACGAGGTCGGCTTTCTCGTCGAACGCGATCTCGTGACGTCCGAGGATGCGGATGCGCTTGCTGGAGCGGATGCGCTCCAGTGTCGCCGGGATGGAGTCCGGGTCGACGCGATCGGGCCATTCGCCCTCGAAGCCAAGCAGCACGGCCTTGTCGGTGCCGTGGCCGCGACCGGTCATCGCCAGCGAGCCGAACAGTTCGCAGCGTACGCGCGCCACGCGCTCGAGCACGCCTTTTTCTTCCAGCCAGTGCTCGACGAAGCGTGCGCCGGCGCGCATCGGTCCCACCGTGTGCGACGAGGACGGGCCGATACCGATCTTGAAGAGGTCGAAAACGCTGACTGCCATGGCTGCGGGAGTATTGGCTATGGGGAGCCCGCTATTCTACGCTGCGAGGCCCGCCGACCCCATACACCTGCGCATGTCCGAATTCACCCTGTTCCAGCGCGACGACTGCCACCTTTGCGACCAGGCCCTGGCGGTACTGGCCGCCGCCCGCTTCCCGGATTTCGCCTCGGTGTGGATCGACGACGACGAGGGGCTGGAAGCGAGTTACGGCACCCGGGTGCCGGTATTGCGGCGCGCCGACGGGGCGGAGCTGGACTGGCCGTTCGATGCCGGTGCCGTCGAGGCGTTCGCGAGCACGCTTCGCGGCTGAAGCGGCCGGGCTATTTGCGCAGGCGCTTCAGGATCTCCTCGCGCGCTTCGCGCAGGATCGAATCGCGATCGAGGCTGGCGACGATGTCCGCCACGGCGCGCTTCGCGCCGTGTTCGCCCCAGGACTTGCCGGTGACGAGGTAGTGCTCGGCCGCGCGGCCGATCAGCACGGTGGCGTACCAGCCCAGGGCACCCTGTGCCGCGGCCGTGACGACGACGGACAACCCGCCGCTCAGCCCTTTCAACGCGGAAGCAACCAGCTGCACGCCCCAGACCGCGCCCATCAACGCGGCCAGTTGCGTGCTGATGACCGCGACCAGCCGTCCGGATTCGCTGCGTGTCAGCGGCAACCCGTAAACGCGGCCCAACTGCACCACCATGGCGGCGTCGAGGCCGCCCGCCAGCAGCAGGTCGGCGACGGGCACGGGATTGAGGGCGACCGCGACCGCTTTGGCGATGCAGTACTGGCGAATCACGCCCGAGGCGACGTCACGCCGCGTCGCGGCGATGCGCTCGTTCACCTGGTCGGTGAGGCGTCCAGCAAACAGGCCGGCGTTGATCGCCGAGAGCGTCTTGCCTTCGCGTTCCGCGATGGCGAGGAGACGGGTTTTCAATGCGGCCACGTCGGCCGGGCGCGATTCGCTGAGCCGATGCTCCTTGCCCGTCGTGTCCACCTCCACCACGTCGCGCGGCGACGGCCGCGCGGCGACCGCGATGACATCCTCGCGGCGAACGAGGCTGGCCGAATGCTGGCGAAGACGTTCGAGCAGGCCTTCGCGTTCGTCGTCGTTGTAGCGGTCGGCCTTGTTCAATGCGATGAGCAGCGGGCGGCGCGTCGAGGCCAGCGTGCGCAGCGCATCGCGCTCGTCGCGAGTGAGGTCGCCATCGGCGACGAAGACGATGAGGTCGCTGACTTCGGCGACTTCAAAGGCGAGTTTCTCGCGCGCTTCGCCGCCGAGTTCGTTGATGCCCGGCGTGTCGATCAGCACGAGACCCGCATGTGCCGCCTCGTCCAGTCGCGCGGCGTCGGCTTCGGTGGTCGTGCCGTGCAGCACGCCGACTTCGAATGCGTCGCGCCCCAGCAGCGCGTTACCGAGCGCCGACTTGCCGGCGGAGACACGGCCGAACACGGCGACGTGCAGTTCCTCGTTTTCCAGGCGGTCGAGCATGCGCTCGACGCGCTGGAAATCGGCGGCCATGGCCTCGCGAACGTTGGACGGGATCGATGGATCGTCCAGCAGGCCGCGAAGGCTGGCGGCTACCGCGCCGCCGCGTTCGTCCGCGGTGGGCGTGACTGTCCCACCGCGACGGAAGCGGCCGGCGATGCCACGCAGGCGTTCGCGCCAGGCCGCCATGCGCGGCTTACTTCGGCAGCAGGTTGAGCGAACCGTTGACGAGCACGTCGTCGGCGATGGTCGAGGTGTCCTTGTATTCGCCGCTGCCGACGCCGAAGTCGAGGCGCTTCATGGTGCCGGTCACCGACAGGCGTGCGCCGCCCGCGTTCGGCGAGAAAGCGACCTTGAGCGCGACCGGCTTGGTCACGCCGTGCAGGGTGAGGTTGCCGTTGGCGATGACGTTGCCCTTGGCATCCTTGGTGAAGCCGGTGGTCACGTAATGCGCCGTCGCGAACTGCTTCACGTCGAAGAAGTCTGAACCGGGCAGGGCGGCGTCACGGTCGCCGTCACCGGTCTTCGCGGTGGACATGTCCACCGTCACGTCGAACTTCGCCGTGGCGAGGTTGGCTGGATCGTAGCTGATCGCGGCGTCGAACTTGCCGAAACTGCCGTCGAACTGCTGGCCCTGGAACTTGCCGCTGAAACCGAGCGTGCTGCCGGGACCCACTTTGTAATCCGCGGCGGAAGCGGCGAACGGCACGGCCAGGGCAAGGCCGAGCAGGGACAGGCGGCGGATCATCGGGTTCATGGTGTATCTCCGGGGGAGGTGGGGGAGTTCCGCTTCGCACGGCCGAACGGCAGCATGCGGCGAAGGGTGTCGTCGCGGTCGATGATGTGGTGCTTCAGCGCGCCACCCACGTGGGCGACAAGCACCAGCAGCAGGAACCAGAACAGGTATTCGTGCACCCACTCGAGGGTGGCCGAGAGTTCGTCGTTCTTCTCCAGCAGGGCGGGCAGGTTGAACTGCTTGAAGAACTGCAGCGGATACCCGTGTGCCGAATTGAACGCCCAGCCGGTGAGCGGGATGGCGACGATCAACACGTAGAGGAAGCCGTGCACGAGATGCGCGGCGACACGCTGCCAGCCAGGCGCCGGCTCATCCGGTGGACGCCTGTCGAACAAACGCCACGTGAGGCGCAGCAGGAACAGGGCAAGCACGGTGAGGCCGATCGACTTGTGCAGCGCGAACATGTTGATCTTCTGCAACGACGGGCGGAGCCCGTCCATCCACAGCGCGAACGCGCCGTTGCCGAGGATCAGCAGCGCCATGACCCAGTGGAAGGTCTTGGCGACCGTACTCCAGCGGGTGGTGTCACTTCGCAGGGGCATCGACCGGTTCCTTTTCCTGTGATTCGCCACCGCGGATGGCTTCGATCTCGAGCCATACCGCCACGTCGGTGCCGATGGAGTTCTTGTTGGACGTCATGCCGAAGGTCGTGCGGTCGATCGAAAGACTCGAGGAGAATCCCGCCACCGTATGCAGCCCGTAGATCGTCTTGCCGACGCGATTCACGCGGAAGGGCAGGTCGAGTGGCAGGGTCACGCCGCGCAAGGTCAGCTTGCCGTGCACGACGCCCTCGTCGTCGTTGCGCTTCTCCACCGAATCACTCACGTAATGCGCGGTGCCCGCACGGTCGCTGTCGAGCAGGCTGGATCCGCGCACCGCCTTGTCCCAGTCCTTGTCGCCCATGTCGACGGAGGTGAGGTCGACGGTGGCATTGACCGAAGACTTCGACCAGTCGTCGCGGTCGAACACGACGGTGCCTTCCGTGATGCGAAGGCGGCCGAACGATCGCGAGAATCCGTTGTGGTCGACGTTGAACACGATCTGGCTGTGGACCGGGTCGATGCGGTAGCTGACGGCTTCCGCCTGTGCCGCGAACGGCGCTGCGAGAAGCGCCACGGGAAGGATGAAATGTGCAAGACGCATGCGAGGTGGCCTGCTGTCCGGGGGCCGCGGTGCGGCCGATGGAAAGAGTGTGGCCGAGCGGGGCGCTATTGTCAGCCCGGGCACCGCGAACGCATCGTTCACTCAGCGATCCCGCAGGGCTTCCCCGGTCAGTTCGGCGAGCCGGCGCAGGCGGGATCCGCCCGTGTCGCCCAGCAATTCGCGCATGCGCTCACCGGCTTCGGCCTGGTCCAGCGACCGCCGTTCGGCAAGGGTCGCGGCGAGGGCGCGCCCGAAGCTGTCGAAGATCAATGCGTAGGCGAAGGCATGCAGGACGCCCCCACCCAGGGTTCCGAGGCCCGGAAACGCCTTCAGGGCGTTACCGGCCACGGCGAGCACCACCGAGGTGCCCGTTCGCAAGGTCATGCGCACCTGGCGCAGGAGGTTGTCGATTTCGACATCGGTCACGCGCACGCCGTAGAGGTCCGCCAGCGCGCGCACCATGGCCGTCGCGAGGGCACCCTGGATGACCAGGTCACTCCCGGGCGCGACGGCGGCCATCGCGCCGATTACGGCGCGCCGGGCATAGCGGCTGACGATGCGTTCAGATTCGGCCGCTCGGTGGGCCGCTTCGTACTCGCCGGTGCGCTCGTGCAGGCCAGCGAGGACGGCGTTCTCGCGCAGCGCTTCCAATGCGCCCGCACCGGGCGCCAGCAAACGACGCAAGGCATCGAGCAGCGGCTTCACGTCGGCGGGACGGCGGCGCGCGACACTTTCCTTCGTGCCATCGGGCAGGCGCCGCGTAAAACGTTCTTCGCCGCCGGCGCTGATCGCCAGCACGGCATCGGGAACGCCCTCGGCTTGCTCACGAACGCGGGCCAGGATCTGTCCACGCTCGGCATCGGTCCACTGATCGGCCTTGTTCACCGCCAGCAGCAACGGCTTGCCGAAATCGCCCAGCCAGCGCAGCTCGTCCGCCTGCGTGCGCGTGAGGTCGCCGGCGCAGACGTAGATCACCGCGTGCGCGCGCAGCGCTTCCCCGCGCGCGAGTCGCTCCCTCGATTCGCCACCGGCTTCGGCCGAGCCCGGTACATCGGCGACGATCCAGTGCTCACCGGCCGACGTCTCGCCCTGGTAATGCACGACGTCGCGGGTGGTTCCACCGAGGACGTCGGTCGACGGCGTGGCGCCCGGCACGAGTGCGCTGATCAGCGTGGATTTTCCCGTCGATATCTCGCCGAACACGGCCACGTAGATGAGCGCGCTCTCGCGGCGCCGGTCTAGCTCCCCCAGTTCATTGCGAAGTTCCTCAACGCCGGGATCGGCCACGCGAAGCTTTTCGATGCGTTCCTCGAGCGATGCGCGGTCGGGTGCGACGACGGGAGCACGCGGTTTGCGCGGCCGTAGCCAGTACGCGCCAAGGGCGATGCCGGCGATCACGAAACCACACAGAAGGGCGCCGATCAGCCAGCGCAGACCATCGGGCAAGGCCATGAAACGCTGCGCCAGGGCGAGCGCGCGGTCGAGGGCGGCCAGCGTGAGCCAGACGAGGGCGGCGAGACCGATGGCAGCCGCGAGGAGACGGAGTCGGCGAGACATGCCCTCCATTCTACGGGTACCGCGTGGGTGGATACCTACAGGTTCTGTCGGTGAAGACGTGTTCTGCCTCCCGCATGTGCATGGCATGATCGGGCTCGTACAAGGGAACCCGGCGTAATGCATCACACGCTCATCACGAGATGGATTCTCGTGGCCGCGATCTATCTGGTCGCGGTCCCGTTTTCCGCGATGGCCACCATCATGCCTCCGGTGCCCACGCCGCAGTTCCGTAGCTACGGGCTGCTGGAGGGCCTGCCCAGCAGCAAGGTCCAGGCCGTTGCGCAGGACGCACGCGGATTCATCTGGGTAGGCACCTCGGTCGGCCTGTCGCGTTTCGATGGCGTCCAGTTCACCACGCCGCGCATCGGTCCGGATCGCTCCCATGCGCTGCCTTCAGGGGGTGTGGCGGCCCTGCTCGTGGATTCGATGGATCGCCTCTGGATCGGTGGACCCGACTTCGGACTGGGCCGCTACGATCCGGAAAGCGGTGCGTTCGTGCATTGGCACGACGGCGTGACCGATGACGACGTGCGGGCGATCGCCCAGGCACGCGATGGTTCGATCTGGATCGGCACCGCCGCGGGCCTGGTGCACATGCAGGCGGACGGAAGCGGGCTCGAACACCGCGATGCGGGCCCGGGCGGGCCTTCGTCGGCGTCCATCCGCGCGCTTCACGCCTCGGATGACGGACGCGTCTGGATCGGCTCGGATGCCGGCGTCGATGTCGTGGATATCTCCGGACGGATCGATCGCGTGCATTTCGAGGATGGCGGGAATCCACGCGTGCTGCGCATCGACGGCCACGCGGCCGAACTGCGTTTCGCCACCGAACGCGGGCTCTATCGTGCTTCCCGCGATGGCCAGTTGCGGCGCGATCGGCGACTTCCCATGTCGACGGCATACACCTCGCTCGCAGACAGTCATGGAAGCCTGTGGGTCGCCGGCGGCGACGGCCTGTCGCTGCTCGATCGTTATGGCCGCCTGCATGGCGTTCCCGGTTCGTGGACGGCGTCCGGTGGGCTTCCGGGACGCGCGGTGCGCGGCATGCTGGAGGATCGCGAACACGGTCTCTGGTTCGCCCTGAGCGACGGCGGCCTGGCCTACCTGGGACCGGCGTGGGAAGACTTCACGCGTTTCGCCCATGTCGCCACCGATCGCTTCAGTTTTCCCGGTCGCGCCGTCACGGCGGTGGCGGCGCATGGCGGCACCAGGCTGTGGGTCGGTGGCCTGCACGGATGGATCCGCAGTTTCGATCCGGCCACGGGCCGCACGGCGGAGGGATTCGACATCGGGCCGCCCCGCGTGCAGTCGTTGCTGGAGGTGCCGCGCGGCGTACTGGTCGGCACGGTCGATGGGTTGTCGCTGGCGCGGCATGGACGTGCGAGGCCGCTGCTTCGCGAACTCATCGATCATCCCGTGACGACGATCGCCGCGGGATTCGATGGCACGGTGTACGTCGCATCGGTGGGCCAGGGCCTGTTCGCCGTCGACAAGACACTCGCACGCGCGCAGCCGCTGCCATTCGCCGAACCGCGCCGCGGTGCCACCGATACGCGGCAGATCGAGATCACGGGTGATGAACTCTGGCAGGCCAGCCTGGCGGGGCTCGCGCGCCTGGACCGCGAATCGGGCGAGATGCGTTTCATCGAGGGAGTCACGCAGGGCAGGGTCAATGCGTTCGAGCCCGA
>DATNJP010000227.1:0-4394 GCA_035603855.1 Luteibacter sp.
CTTGGTCGCGCCCATCTTGATCGCCACGGCGAAGCCCTGGAGGATCTCGTCCACGCCCGGGCCCAGCATCTGCATGCCGACCACGCGGGAGTCGTCACCCACGCAGATCAGCTTGAACCGCGTGGTGATCGGCCGGTGCGCCAGCGCCAGTTGCATCGGCACGAAGGACTGCTTGAACAGGTGCACGTCGTTGCCGTAAGCCGCGCGCGCCTCCTGCTCGGACATGCCGATCGTCCCCAGCGGCGGATGCGAGAACACCACGCTCGGGATGTTCCGGTAGTCGAGTTTCGCCTCCGGCTTGCCGCCGAAAAGGCGATCGGCGAGCTTGCGTCCCGCGGCGACGGCTACCGGCGTCAGCGCCAGGCGCGCGGTCACGTCGCCCACGGCATAAACGCCGGGGACGTTGGTGTTCTGGTAATCGTCGATCTGGATGTGGCCGTCCGCGTCGGTGACAAGTCCAATCCGGCCGATGTCGAGCGACGCCGTGTTGGCGTGACGGCCGACCGCCCAGATCACGGCCTCGTAGGGCCCAAGACGATCGCCGCTGTCGCAATCGAGCAAGCGCATGCCGTCCTTCTCGTGGACCGCTTCGATCTGGCACGCGTAATGGATGCGGATTCCGTGCTGGCGCATCTCCTCGCCAAGTCCGTACGCCATCTCCTCGTCGAAGTCGCTCATCAGGCGGCCGCGCACGAACACATCCACGTCGCTGCCCAGCGCGCAAAGCACGCCGGCAAGCTCCACGGCGATGTAGCCGCCACCAATGACCGCCGTGCGCCGGGGACACGCGCGTAAATCGAAGAAGCCGTCGGAAGTCATGCCCAGGTCGAAGCCGGGTTTGTCCAGACGGTTGGCCGTCGACCCGGTGGCCACGATGACATGCGGCGCGGTCAGCTCGCGCGTGCCTGCCTGGATGCGATCGGGGGCGAGGAAGCGGCCGTATTCGCGGACCAGTGTCACGTGGCCCGTGTCCAGCGCCTGCTTGTATTTCGTGTGGATGCGATCGATGTAGGCGTCGCGACGCTCGATGAATCCCGGCCAGTCGAGCCGGCCGGGCGTGTCATGGAAACCGTAGTCCATGGCGATGTACTGCGCTTCGGCCATCTGCGCCGCGTACCACATCGCTTTTTTCGGCACGCAGCCGACATTGACACACGTGCCACCCAACTCGCCCGGCTCCAGCAGCGCGACCTTCGCGCCGTGCTTCGACGCCCGGATCGCCGCGGCCAGTCCACCCGATCCGCCACCGATGACGATGAGGTCGAAAGCTTCCGGAGTCATGCGGTGTTCCTTGGGGGATGGGGAGGCGTCACCGTAGCAAATACGGCGCGGCTATAGACCGAAGCGGGATGGGGAATACGGCGCGGGATCCAGCACGGGTGCCGGCCCGGCCAGCAGGTTGGCCACCAGTTCGCCGGTGGCGGCCGACATGCTGATGCCGAGCATGCCGTGCGCCGTGGCATAGGTGAGATTCGACCAGCGCGCGCTGGGACCGATGATCGGCACTTCGTCGACACTCATCGGCCGCCATCCCCACCAGGGCACGACCTCGCCACGCCCTTCCGGCTCATGCAGGTAAGCTGCCGCGCCGCGTCGCAGCGCCTCGATGCGCACCTCGTTCAGGCCTTCCTCGAAGCCGGAGAACTCCATCGTGCTGCCGAGGCGGAAGCCGGACGCCCATGGCGTGACGCACACCGCCGCCTCGCGCAGCACCAGCGAATGGCGTGGCGCCCGTTCGGGAGGCCGCTCCCACGTGAGCGAATAACCCTTGCCCGGCTGCATGGGCAGGCGGATGTCGAGCAACTTCCCGATCAACGGCGACCACGCGCCCAGCGCCATGACGATGCGTTCGGCCGTGAACACGCCACCGGTCGTGCGCACGTGGGAGATACGCGGGCCGTCGAAGACGAAGTGATCCACGCGCGCGCCGGTCTCGATCTTCCCGCCAAGTTCGCGCACGCGGCGCGCCAGTTCCGCCACGTAGCGGTCCGGGCGAAGACGTGCATCGCCGGGATGCAGCAGCGCGCCGGCCACACCATCGCGCAGGCCGGGCTCCAGCGCCTGCGCCTCGTCGCCGCTCAGCTCGCGTACCGGCATGCCGAGCCTGCGCAGCAGCTCCACATGCGGCCGGTCGGCCTGCAGGCTGCGCGCACGCCGATAGACGTACAGCTCGCCAACCTCCTCGAACTCGCACGCCATGCCTTCGCCAGCGATGAGATCGCCCAGCAAGGCGCGCGACCTGGCGAGAATCGCTCCGCGCGCCTCGCCGGCACGCTGGTAGTCGCGCCACGTGCAATGCCGGGCGAAGTCGAGCAGCCAGCGCGCCCGGGCGATGTCCGGGCGCGGATTCACATACAGGGGAGCGTCCCGGCGCAGCAGCGATCGCAAAGCCGTGCCCACCATGCCAGGCATGGTCAGGGGGCCGGCGTGGCTGGGCGTGATCGTGCCGCAGTTGCCATGCGAGCTGCCGTTCCCCGGCAGGCCCTGTTCGAGCACCCGCACGCTGGCCCCGGCCTTGAGCAGATACAGCGCGCAGGCCAGGCCGATCACGCCGCCACCCATGACCAGAACGTCGCTTCGGGATCTATCCATCCGCCCATTTTAGCTGCCGAACCCGGCGTCGCACGGACTGTCTGGACGCTAACTCGCGCTCTTTCGCAAGTGTTCCACGCAACCCATTGATTTGATAACCTCGTCGCGCCGATCCTGACAGGGGAAACGCCCGATGCCAGCCGCTATCCGCCTTACCACACCCCGAGCATGGCTCGGTCCCCTCGTCGTGGCGGTCGTCGTGAGCTTCCTGGCCGCCTGTGGCAGTGCCCCGCACAAACCGTCCTCGTCGCAGCGCCGCAACCCCGCCTCGGCCGTGCCGCTCGCCAAGAACCTCGGCTGGTCGACGAAGGCCGCCGACGCGCCGCCCGCCGACGCCGCCAACGACGTCCTCTTCCGCGCCATCGGTCTCGTGGGTACGCCCTATCGCTGGGGTGGCAACACGCCCCAGGGCGGCTTCGACTGCAGTGGGCTGATCAACTACATCTACCTGACTTCCACGGGGCTGCGCCTGCCCCGCACCTCGGCCGAGATGGCCGCCCTCGACAAGCCGAAGGTCGACGAAGCCGAGCTCTCCAGCGGCGACCTGGTCTTTTTCGGGCGCGGGCACGTGACCCATGTCGGGGTTTACGTAGGCAAGGGTCGTTTCGTGCATGCGCCGAACTCGGGCGGTACGGTACGTTTGGACGACCTCGACGGTGCCTATTGGAAAGAGAACTTCGTCTACGGGCGCCGCGTCCTAAACTGAACAGACGGCAACAAGCCGATGCATCGGCGATGAATTGAATTGTGCGCGATTAAATTGCGTGCTCTACTGTTCCTCGTGGCCGGCACACCTCCCAGCCCTCCTCCCAACGACGATAAAGGACATTCCCATGAGCAACATTTCCAAGTTCGACGGCGACGCCCTGTACACCGCGCATGCCCACGTTGAAGGCGGCCGCAACGGCCACGTCGTGAGCCGCGACGACAACGGCAACGACAACCATCGCATCGAGATGGACCTGCGCCTGCCGAAGTCGATGGGCGGCACCGGCGAAGGCAGCAACCCGGAAGAGCTCTTCGCCGCGGGCTACGCCGCTTGCTTCGAAGGCGCCGTGCGCTTCGTCGCCGGCCAGAAGAAGATCAACGCCGAAAAGGCCTCGGTCACCAGCAGCGTCAGCATCGGCAAGCGCCAGGAGTCCGGTTTCGCCATCCGCGCCAAGCTCGACGTGAGCCTGCCGGGCGTGGACGATGCCGTCGCCAAGGAAATCGTCCAGTACGCACACGAGCACGTCTGCCCGTACTCGCATGCGACCCGCGGCAACATCGACGTCGCGATCTCGGTGAACGGCCAGTCCGTGGTCTGATCCGCCGTCCCTGCGTGACCCGGAAACGGCGCCTCGATGGCGCCGTTTTCGTGATAAGACTTCCGGCAGGGGCGCCATGGCGTGCGCAGGCGCATTGTTCGTACATGGCCCACCATCCGGGGGACGTCGTCATGAGTGCGTTGCACACACGGGCTCGCATCGCTGGCCTTCTCTACGTCCTTCTGGCGATCGCGGCACCGCTGAGGCTGCTGTATATCCCCACGACACTGATCGTGCGCGGCGATCCTTCGACGACGGCGGCGAACATCGCGGCGCATGAAGCGTTGTTTCGCTGGGGCATCGTGAGCGACCTCTTCGTCGGCACGATCCTGATCTTCGTGGTACTCGCGCTCTATCGCCTGCTGAGTCCCGTGAACCGGCCACTGGCGGTGCTGATGGTGATCCTCGGCGGCCTGCTGCCTTCGGTGATCTATTTCCTCAATACCGTCAACGATGCGGCGGCGCTCGCCTTGATCAACGGTGCGCCGTATCTCG
>DATNJP010000228.1:0-2139 GCA_035603855.1 Luteibacter sp.
GCCGATCAGCAGCACCAGCGCGATCATCGCGACCACGGACAGCTCCGTGTTGGTGATGACGAGCGCGGCCAGCGCGCCGACACCCGCGGCGGGCAACGTGGAAAGGATGGTCACGGGATGGATCAGGCTCTCGTAGAGCATACCCATCAACAGGTACACGGTGACGATCGCGGCGAGGATCAGCAGCGGCATGTCACTCTGCGACTGCTGGAAGCGGCGGAAATCGTTGCCTGCATCGAGACGGATGTCGCCGGGCATGCGCATGCCGTCGATGGTCTTCTGGATGATCTCCATGGCTTCGCCCATGCTGACATTGGGCGCGAGGTTGAAGCTGACGCCCATGCTCGTGTACTGGTCCTCGTGCACGATCTGGGTTGGCGCGAGACCCGGCACCTGCTTGGTCACGGCGTTCATCGGGATCATCGCGCCGGAATCGGCGCGCACGTAGATCTGGTTCAGCGATTCAGGGGTCGCCGCCATCTGCGGCAGCGCGTTGACGATGACGCGGTACTGGTTGATGTCCGAATAGATGGTCGACACCGCGCGCTGGCCGAAGGCGTTGTACAAGGCGCCATCGATGTTGCCGATGGAGACGCCGAGGCGCGCCGCGGTATCGCGGTCGATCACCATGTTCTGGCGCAGGCCGGCGGCATCGATGTCGCTGCCGACGTCACGCAGCATCGGGTTCTTCTTCAGCGCATCGACGAGCTTCGGCAGCCAGGTCTGCAATTCGACGATGTCGTTGCCCTTCAACGACACCGAGTACTGGCCGCCCTGTGTATTGCCACCACCGCCACCGGTGGGCAGGTCCTGGATCGGACGCAGTCGCAGGTTGAGGTCGGGATAATTGTTGGCCTTGGCCGAGAGCCGGTCGAGCGCGACGAACGTGGTGTCCTTGCGTCCTTCCGCCAGGGTCTTCAATTCGATGCTGAAGAAGCCGCTCGAGCCGGTACGGCTGGTACCCAGGCGCGAGCCGACGGCCTTCACGTCGGGATCGTCCAGCAGCATCTGGGTGAGACGATTCTGGCGCACCTTCATCTCGCCGAACGACACGGTGGAACTGGATGTCGCGCGGGCACTGATCAGGCCGGTGTCCTGCGGCGGGAAGAAGCCGCCCTTGACCATCCCGAACAGCATGATCGTGATGCCGATGAGCACCAGCGGCGTGAGCGCCATGAGCAGCGCATGGCGCAGGCTCCAGTCGAGGGCGACGCGGTACAGGCCAAGCAGGCGATCGTGCATCCGTTCCAGCGCGAGGCCCAGCCTGGACTCCGGCTTGTCGTCCTTGTGCGCGGTGAGGAAGTGCGCGCACAGCGACGGCGTCAGCGTGAGCGACACCAGCGCCGAAACGACGATCGCGGCCATGAGCGTGACCGTGAACTCCTTGAAGAACATGCCGATGATGCCGGGCGCCAGCAACAGGGGCAGGAACACCGCCAGCAGCGAGCCGGTGATCGACACGATGGTGAAGCCGATCTCCCGCGCGCCGAGCAGGGCCGCTTCGAAGCGCGGTATGCCTTCGTCCATGTGGCGGATGACGTTCTCGATCACCACGATCGCATCGTCGACGACGAAGCCGATCGCGATCACCAGCGCGAGCAGCGTGAGGTTGTTGAGCGTATAGCCGAACGCGTACATCACCACGAACGCGCCCGCCAGCGACAACGGCACGGCCAGGCCGGCGATGAGGGTCGGCGCGAGGCGGCGCAGGAACAGCGCCATCGTCATGATGACCATGGCGAGGCTGATCAGCAGCGTGGCCTGCACTTCGTGCAGCGACGCGCGAATGGTCGGCGTACCGTCGAAGAACGAATGCAACTGCACGCCGCCCGGCAGCCAGGTCTGCATCGTGGGGATCTGCGCCTTGATCCGGTCCACGGTGTCGATGACGTTGGCATCGGACTTCTTGTAGACGTACATCAGGATGCCGGGACGGCCGTTGAACCAGGCGGCCTGGTAGGCGTCCTGCTGGCCGTCGTACACCTTGGCGACATCGGAAAGGCGGATCGGCACGTTGTTGTTCACGCCGATGATGAGCTTGGCGAACTCGTCCGCCGTGTGCAGCGAATCGGTGGCGGTCACCGCCATGTTGGTCTGGCCGTCGCTGATGAAGCCCTGCGGCGAGGTGACGTTGGCGGC
>DATNJP010000229.1:0-15152 GCA_035603855.1 Luteibacter sp.
GGTAGAACTTGGCGACGACGAAGCCTCCATCTTCCAGTCCTACCTGGAAGACGCGGTTCTCATAGCTGTTCAACGTAAGCAGGCGCCCATCGCTCCAGGATCCCGCCGCATCCACGGCGGCGAGCACGACATCGGGCGAGAGTGCCGCGTACGGTGCGGCCCGGCTCACGTGCGCAGGTTCCCCGGCGCGCCGCCCGGGGACGGAATCACCGCCATGGTCAACCGCGACAGGCACACGAGCTTGCCGCTCTCTTCCTCGATACGGATTTCCCACACCTGGGTGGTACGGCCCAGGTGTACGGCCTTGGCGGTGCCGGTGACGATGCCGCCGCGCACGCCGCGAATATGGTTGGCGTTGATGTCCAGGCCCACCGCGATCTCCTTCTCCACGTCAAGCGTGAGCAGGGACGCTGAACTGCCCAGGGTCTCGGCCAGGACAACCGAGGCGCCGCCATGAAGGAGGCCGAACGGCTGCTGTGTGCGGTGGTCCACCGGCATCGTGCCGCGCAGCCAGTCGTCGCCGAACGCGGTGAAACGGATGTCGAGGGTTTCCATCATCGTGCCCCGGCTCCAGCCGTTGATCCGGTCGAGGTCGAGGGGGTGCTTCCAGATGGCCATGTTCCGCGTGATCCTGTGGGGCAGGGCGCCATTGTCCTACAATGCGCGGGTGCCCACCGTAACCCTGACATCGTCCGGCAAGCGATTCGACGCTGCCGCCGGCGAGACCGTCCTCGAAGCCGCCCAGCGCGCGGGAATCGCCCTGCCGTACTCATGCCGCGGCGGCGCCTGTGGCAGCTGCAAGGCCACTCTTGTCGAGGGCCAGTGCAGTTATCCGCGCAATCCGCCGGCGGCGCTTTCGGCACCCGCACGCACGCGCCGGGCGATCCTGCTGTGCCAGGCGGTGCCGTGTGGCGATATCGCCATCCAGGCCCGCGAGATCGCCTCGGTGGAGGATATTCCGCACCGTCGCGTCGAGGTCGTCGTGGTCGAGCGCCGCACGCTCGCGCCCGATGTGGTCGGCGTGTGGCTTCAGCCGCTGGACGGTGACCGGCTGAACTGGTTGCCGGGACAATACCTGGACGTGATCCTGGAAGACGGCAAGCATCGTCCGTTCTCGATCGCCAGCGGGCCGCGCGCCGACGGCCGCATCGAGCTGCACGTGCGCCACGTGCCGGGTGGCGGGTTCACTTCGTGGGTCTATGAATCGCTTCGTGTCGGCGACCGCCTGACCATCGAGGCTCCGCTAGGCACCTTCGTGCCGCGGGAGGATTCCGAGCGGCCGATGCTGTTCATGGCGGGTGGCACGGGATTCGCGCCGGTGAAAGCGATCGTCGAACACTTCATCGCGCTCGGCACGCGCCGGCCGATGTACGTGTACTGGGGTGCGCGCAATGCGGCGGACCTCTACCTCATCGATCTTGCCCGTCGCTGGACGACGGAAATGCCGACCATCACCTTCGTTCCCGTGCTGTCGGATCCCGAAGCGGCGAAGTCCAGCGGACTGCGCGAGGGACTGATCCACGAGGCCTTGCTCGAGGACCATCCCGACCTGAGCGGTTTCGATCTCTACATGAGTGGACCGCCGGCCATGGTCTCCGCGGGACGCCAGATGTTCATCGATGCGAACCTGCCGGAAGAACGGCTGTACTTCGATTCGTTCGACGTGGCGCCGGACGTGCTGTCCGCGATCCTGCAAGGCCGCGCGGGCATCCACGGCTTGTAGGAACGCGGCCGCAGGGTTTCGTTTACTTCTTGCCCTTCACGACCGGCAACTGCGCGGTCTGCCATGCGTAGGTGCCGCCGTCGAGCACGAACACCTTCGTGAAACCGGCCTTGATCAGGCGATTGGCGGCCTTGCCCACGCCGCGGCCGTCCTTGTCGACGAGCACGACGGGCAGTTCCTTCGCCTTCGACAGATCCTTCTGCGTTTCCGGATCGAACTGGCTCATCGCCACGTTCTTCGCACCCGGGATGTGGGCTTTCTCGAAGTCCGCACTCGCCGACATGTCGATGATCAGCGGCGTATCGCGGTTGATCAGCTGGGTGAGGCCGGCCGGGGTGAGGCTCTTCCACTTGCGGAACAGGCGGCCGACTTCGCCGGCTATCAGCACGACGAGGATGAGCACGAAAAGCGCGACCAGCGCGGTGTGGTTGCTCACGAAGGCGGGCAACTTCTGCATGACGTCGTTCATCGGGTCTTTCCGCGTCCCAGGGGGGATAAAACGGTCGATTATATCGGCTTAGTGCGGCGAGAAGTCCGGCAGGCCGGTCATCAGGTGCCACTTGTTCTTTTCGCGGTCGTAATGCCAGCGCTGGCGGTCGACGATGCTGCGCTCCGACTGGGTGTTGACGTTCACGACGCCGATCTGGACAACCTGAATGACATCGTCCTGGCTGTCGCCGTCCGGACGAGGACCGGCGCCCTCGTCGTAGCCGGTCACGCGCAACTGCTGCAGGCGGCCCTGTTCCACCGAACTGATCGGGTGCTCGGCCGCGTAATCCTTGTCGATGAACGTCTGCGCCTGGGTGAAATCACCCCAACGGATCGCCGAGGCGTAGCTCATCAGCGTGGAATTGAGCGCCTCGCTGCGTTTGTCCGAGGCGCAACCGGCCACGGCAAGCAGGGTCAGGACGAGGGCGGGCAGGGTGAGCTGGCGCATGGCGGCTTCCGTGGGGGCGTCGGGCGGCATTATGCCCGGCGTTTGGCCACGAAACGCGCATCCAGGCTGGCCAGCGGCTTGCCGTCAGCCCCCGGGACCACGCAGGTGAAGTCGGCCCTTGCCCGGCCGCGGGCGTCGAGGGTGCTGAAGAACGGGGTCCAGCTCGCGCCGGGGGCCAGCGTGGCTTCCGCGCGGAGGTCGTCCCACACCGGCGCGAGATAGCGCACCGTCGAGTCGGCGACGAAGATGTCGCAGTCGCTGCCGCGCAGGCGCAGGCTCGCCTCGACCAGCGTCCAGCAGGCCAGCGTCATCAGCGTGACCAGGCTGCCGCCAAAGGCGCAGCCCTTGTCGTTGATGTTGGGTTTCAGCGGCGCGGTCATGGTCAGACGCTCGCCGTCGAACCCGGCAATGTGCGCGTCCATGGCGCGTGCCAGGGGGATGCCGTCGAGGAGAAACCGCTCGAGATCGGCGAGGGCTGTCTGAATCATGGTCATAAGACGACAAGTCTACGAGGCGTGAGGAACCGTTCGCATCCGTATGGCGGAACCCAACCTTCGGCATTGGTGGTGTCGTCCCCACGTACCTATCCTGACCTGTCACTCGCAGGATGCTTTGAAGTGAGCCGCTCCCTTCCCCTACGTAACGTTACTGTTGTCATCACCCGTCCCGCAGGCACCGCCGGTCCCCTCGCACGACGCGTTCGCAAGCTTGGCGGCATCCCCGTCAGCATCCCCGGCCTCTCCCTGAGGGCGACCGAGGATGCGTCCGCCGTGGACGCCGCACTGCGCCGGGCGCTCGACGGCGACGTCCTCGTCTTCACCAGCCCCGCCGCCGTGCGCTTCGCCGCCGATGTGCTGCCGCTGGCCACGCGCGCCACCGTGATCGCGGTAGGCCGCGGCACGGCCCGGGCGCTGAAGACCGCCAAAGTGCCGGATGCCCATTTCCCCGAATCGTCGCAGAACAGCGAAGGCGTGTTGGGTCTGCCGGAGCTGGCGGTCGTCGCGGGCAAGCGGGTCGCCCTGGTGGGCGCCCCGGGTGGCCGCGGCTTGATCCGCGAGCAACTGGCCCTGCGCGGGGCGGTCATCGACGATATCCACGTCTATCACCGGGTAGCGCCCCGGATCGACCGCCGCCACATCGACCCGCTGCTGAAACTGAGCCGGCGTTCGGCGGTGCTGCTGTCCAGCGCTGAAGCGCTGGATCACCTGCGCCGGGCCCTGATCGCTCCCGCCTGGCGCAAGCTCGTGCAGGCCGTGGCCGTGGTCAGCAGCGATCGACTGCGCGACATCGCGATGGAGGCGGGCTTCGAGCGGGTGGCCGTGGCGCGGTCGGCCCTGCCCACCGACCTTCTGGAAGCCGCCGCCGGGGTGTCGTTCACCCGCCGTTGAGGGATGTGTTCCGTGCGTTGGCGTATGGCCTGCTAGCATGCCCGGCATGACGAACGAGACCTCATCGACCGATACCGCTCCGGCCTCGCCGGTCCCGGCCGCCGCGCCTTCGCCCGCCAGTGCCCGGCGGCCCGTGGACCCCACGCCGCGCCGCGGTGGTGGAGGCCTCGCCCTCGCCATCCTGTTCTCGCTCGCCGCATTGGGCGCCGCGGGGTATACGGGATGGACGGTTTGGAACATGCGCCAGGACCTCGGTGCCGCGAATGGCTTGCGCGGCCAGGTGGACACGCTGCAGGCGGCGGTGGACGGTTTGCGCGACGACAACGCCAACCTGCGTCGCCGGATCAGCGATGCCGATGGCGTCAACCGCTCCGCGCGCGAGGAAATGCTCGGTGTCTCCGAGCGCACCCGCCATCTGGAGGATGCCGTCGCCAACCTCAGCGAACGCAGCCTCAGTGGGCACGACGCGATGCTGCTGGACGAGGCCGAGACGCTGCTGCGCATGGCGAAGGAGCGTTTCGCGCTGTTCGGTGACGCCAGCGGCGCTTTGTCCGCCTATAACCTCGCTGACCAGACGCTCGCTGCCGTCAACGACAGCGCGTTCGCGGCCGTGCGCCAGAACCTGACCGCCGAGCGCGAAGCGCTGGCCGCCGTGGCGCCGGTCGCGCGTGCGAACGATCTTGCGTCGCTGGCCGATCTGCGTGCGCAGATTCCCTCGCTGCCCCTGAAGAGCGTCGATACGAAGACCGCGCAGGCCGAAGCGCGTGGCTTCTGGCAGCGTGCCGGCGACGCACTGGGCAGCATCGTGAAGGTCAGTCATGACGATGGCACGCCGCTCGGACTCGCCGATGACCGCATCGCCCGCGAACTCGCGGCGCTCGATGTCGCCCATGCCGAGGCGGCCGTGCTCGCCTACGACGATACGGGCCGACAGGCCGCACTGAAGCGCGTGGATGCCACGCTCGCCGCGCGCTTCGACCAGGATGCACCGGCCGTGCAGGCGGCCCGTTCGCGTCTCGCCGCGTTGCTGGCGAGCCAGGCCAAGGGCGGTGAGCCGAAACTCGGTGCCGCGCTCACCGAACTGCGCAACCTGCGCTCGGTGCATGCGCTGCAGGGCGGTGCCTCCACGACGGCGCCCGCGCACGCCGGCACCGCCGCATCGACGCCGGCACACGCGGCCACCGCGGCTGCCCCGCATGAGGGCACGCCATGAAACTCTGGCGCTGGATCGTCGGCCTGATACTCGTCGCGGTCGTCGCGGCGTTCGCGTGGCACTGGGTCGCGGACGATCCGGGCTATGTGCTCCTGCATCTTCGCGGTACCAATGTGCAGATGACGGTGGTGACCGCCGTCGTCATCCTCTTGCTCGCGTGGGCGGCGATCACGGCAATCGTCGCGCTGGTTCGCTGGCCTTTTGGCGCAATGACGCGCCGTCATCGCCGGCTCAGCCGTCGCCGTCTCGCCGACGGGCTGGTCTCGTTGATCGAAGGTCGCCATGGCGAAGCCGAGCGCGATCTCAACCGCGCCGCCCGTTATCCGTCGGTCCGCGGCCCTGCCTTGCTCGCCGCGGCGGAAGCCGCCGAACGTCATGGCGAGTCGGCACGCGCACTGGAAACCCTGGACCAGGCGGCACAGGAAACACCGCGCGCGGCGCGCATCATGCGTGCACGCCTTCTGCGTCGCACCGGTCGCGCGAACGAAGCCGTCGCGTTGCTGGCGCCCGAGGCGAACAGCGGTGGCCTGACGCCCGCGGGATGGATCGAATTCGCCGAAGCGTCACTCGAGGCCGGCGAAGCGCGCAACGCGTTCCGCGCACTGGAGCCGTTGCAGAAAAGCGGTGAACTCGGTGCACGCGCTTATGCCGAGATTGAATCGCGCGTCATCGCCGCCTATGTGCGCAGTGCCGCCGATGGCGCGTCGCTCGCCACGCTGTGGTCGCAACTGCCCAAAGGGCAGCGTCGCCTTCCGGCCGCCGTGGATGCTTACGCACAGCAGGCCGCACGTTATGGCCAGACCATGGCCGCGATGGATGAAATCGAAACCGCGCTGCGCCGTGAGTGGTCGCCGGTCCTTGTCGCCACCTACGGTGGAATGGGCGCGGAAGACATCGAACAGCGCCTGCGCCGCGCGGAAGCCTGGATCGACACGCATCCCAACGATGCCGCCTTGCTCACCGCCGTCGGCCGCATGTGCGTCCGCGTGCGCCTGTGGGGCAAGGCCAAGCCGTATCTCGAACGGGCGCTGGCGATCGAGCCGAACGCGGCAGCGTGGGAAGCACTGGGCGATGTCTACGTTGGCGAAGCGCATCCGGAACTCGCGCAACGTTGCTACCGGAACGCGCTCGCGCTGGCTCGTGGCGAGTTCACGGAGGCGTTGCCGGAAGAGCTGCGCAACCGGCGCATCGATACACGCGTCACCGCCGTGGAAGAGCGCGACCAGCATGGTGTGCCGCGCCTGTCGCCCTGACGGCGCTTCCTAGAGGGTTTCGCGGGTAGGCCGGGTAGGCGGGTGCCAGTGCCCCGCGCGTTCGCAGCGGTGGGCGCGGGCCTTCAGCAGCGCGACTTCCTCGAGGGGCCTGCCGTCGAACGCGTCCGGCTTGTCCAGCTCCGCGTAGAGTTCCACGCACTGACGCGGGGTGTCAGCCGGCGTGCCGTTGCCCACCACGGGTGACGTGAGGGACACAGGGAAGCCCTCGCGTATGCCGGTGACGACGAACTGGGCAACGCCGACGAACATGGCCAGGAAGAACGAGGCCAGCACCCATGTGGCCGATCGCTGGCGCCTGGCCTGCCGGGTGGCGGCGATGTGCGCGGGAAGGTAAGCGGACTCGGGTGGCGCGAGATTCATGTAGACCTCGCGTGCCGACGATGGCTGTGCGTCGAAGGCCGCTTTCCATGCCTGCAGTGTCTCGTCGGACAGGTGCAGCCCGAGCCATGCGGGGAAGCGCTCGTTGAGGCGTGCGATTTCCGGCCAGCGTGCCAGCAGCGACGTATCGAGCCTGGCCTCGGCCTGGACGAACAGTTCGGTCCATGAGCGCCGGCGATCCGGCGCCAGGGCGAGCCAGGCCTCGCGCTGGGCCAGCACCAGCTCGATCCATTGCCCGCGCTGTCCCAAGGCCGAGAGGTGACCCACCTCGCTCCAGTGGAACCGCGTTTCCGCCGCGGCGAACACCTCCGCGCGATGGGCGACGCGCTGGTGCCCGACGAGGTCGATCAGATGTTCCTCGAACTGGCCGGGCGCGTCGATGTACTGCGTGCGCAGCTCGGCGAGGATGCCGTCGAGCATCGATGGAATGGCATCCGCACGCCGCGCACCCACATCGGCCGCGAAGCGCCAGGCGAGATGGATGGTGTAGTCGATTGATACGGTAGGCGCGACGTCGGGTGACGCGATGTTCTCCCCCGAGGACTGGGCCGTGTCGTCTTCGACCATGGTGTCGTCGTCGCTGGCGACGGCCACCTCGGCGGGTTGTGACGGCTCCTTCTCCACCGCGGCAACGGCTGTCGCTTCGCACCACGCCCGAGCCGCCTCATACGCGCGACGAAGGTTCTCGAACGCCGCGGGTTCCACCTCGGGGTCGATCCGCCGTAGCGCCGTCGCGTAGGCGCGGCGTATCGCCACCTCGTCCGCATGCGCGGGCAGGCCGAGGACGTCCAGATGCCAGAGAGTCGCGGTCACGTCGTGGGCTCGGGGGCGAAGCGGTAGTCCCGCTCGATCGTCTGCAACGCCTCCCGGAAGGAGGCGGCATCGCGCGCGATCAGGCGCAGGTCCTGCGTGGCAAGGACCTGTTCAAAGCGAAGGATGAACTGACCGAGCTGATCGCGCACGTCGCCCAGCAGCTGCTCATACAGGCGTTCCGCGCGTGCGAGCAGGGTGCGGTATTCAAGGGTGTCGCGCGGGTGGATCTTCAATGCGGACAGGACTTCGAGGCGCCGTGCGATCTCATCGGGAGGCATATGTGCCTCGCCGCTTTCAATCACGATGCGCTTCACGTCACCCGTCGCCACGACGGTCACCTCGACTTCGAGCAAGCCATTGACGTCGTACGTGAAGCGCACGTCGACCCCGTCGGCATGGCCGGGACCTGGCAGGATGGGGATGGTGATTTCGCCCAGGGGAACGTTGTCGCGGACCATGCGCGACTCGCCCTGGTACACGCCGATGCGGATCTGCTTCTGCTGCGCCGTGACGGGCAGGAATCGCTCCACGCGGCTGACCGGAACGACCGTGTTGCGCTGGATGACAGGTGCATAGAAACCGGCGGCCTGCGATCCGTTGTCGAGATGGCGCACGACCTCGGTGCCGAGCGTGTACGGACAGACGTCTGTCATCACCATCTCGTCGAGCGCCTTGTCCTTCATCTTCAATCCGGCCTGTACCGCGGCGCCGAGCGCCACGACCTCGTCGGGGTTGTGACCCACGGCGGGAAAGCGACCGAACATGCGCGTGGCGAGGGCGCGAATCATCGGCATGCGCGTGGCGCCGCCGG
Source organism: Luteibacter sp. (assembly GCA_035603855.1). Classification (GTDB taxonomy): domain Bacteria; phylum Pseudomonadota; class Gammaproteobacteria; order Xanthomonadales; family Rhodanobacteraceae; genus Luteibacter. Next base: position 8,538 of record DATNJP010000229.1, read on the forward strand.
CCAGCACGACATTGTCCAGGTCGGCCGCGCGGATGCGCGCATCGCGAAGGGCTCGTTCAATGGGCCGCCAGAGGCGATTGAGCAAGGGCTGGGCGAGTTTCTCGAAGGTGTCGTTGTCGATGGCGACGCGCGCCGTCGTTTCCTTGTAGCCGATGTCGAAGGACGCGGCGCCTGAGTTGCTCAGTTCACGCTTGGCCATCTCGGCCCGCGCGACGAGCCGTTGCATGAAATGCGCGTCGCCGCGAGCGTCGTCCGGAATGCCATTCGCGAACGCGAGATCGGCGATCAACGTCGCGAAGTCCTCGCCGCCGAGCATGTTGTCCCCAGCGCTCGCACGCACCTCCATCACGCCCTCGAACATCTCGAGGATCGACACGTCGAAGGTACCGCCGCCGAGGTCGAAGACGAGGAACTGGGTTTCGCTGTTCGCTTCGTGCAATCCGTAGGCGAGCGCGGCGGCGGTGGGCTCGTTGAGCAGGCGCTCCACCTTCAGGCCGGCGAGTTCGCCGGCGACACGGGTGGCCTTGCGTTGCGCGTCGGAGAAGTACGCCGGCACCGTGATGATGGCCTCGGTGACCGGGCGCCCGAGGTAAGCCTCGGCGTCCGCCTTCAGCGAACGCAGGACGAGCGCCGAGAGTTCCTCGGGGCGGTACTCGCGATCACCCAGGCGCACGCTACGGGCGCTGCCCATGTAGCGCTTGAACAGGGACGCCGTACGCAGCGGGTGGGTTTGCAGGCGCTCGCGGGCGGCCTCGCCGACGAGCACGCTGCCATCCTCGTCGATACCGACACATGAAGGCGTGAGCATGCCGCCCAGCGCATTCGGGATGAGCCGTGGCGCACCGTCGACCCACGCGGCGACGAGGCTGTTGGTTGTGCCGAGATCGATCCCGACGATCATGGTTTGTTCCCCTGGACTTGCCTGCGCCGCGCCGTTGTTCCAGCCCGGCGCCCCCTTACAGCGCGGTCAGATTCGCATAAGCGTAAACCAACCATTTGCTCCCGGCATCCTCGAAGTTCACTTGCACGCGCATATGCGCGCCGGCCCCTTCGGCACTGACGATGGTGCCTTCACCGAACTTGGGATGGCTGACCCGCTGGCCGAGGCGGATCGGCGAGGGTTCTTCCAGGGAAGACGACGCGGCATAGCGGTCGGCGTACGCGGGACGGGACACCTGCACGCGCGGACGCAGCTCATCGATCAGCTCGGGCGGAATCTCGCCGAGGAAACGCGACGGGCGGGCCAGCATCTCCGTGCCATGCATGCGGCGCGATTCGGCGTGGGAGACATACAGGCGCTCCCGCGCGCGGGTGATACCGACGTAGGCCAGGCGGCGCTCTTCCTCGAGGCGGTTTTCCTCCTCGGTGGAACGCTGGCTGGGAAACAGGCCTTCCTCCATGCCGACGAGGAAGACCACCGGGAATTCCAGGCCCTTGGCCGAGTGCAGGGTCATCAGCTGCACGCAGTCGTCCCACGCCTCGCCCTGGCCCTCGCCCGCTTCCAGCGCCGCATGAGAAAGGAACGCGGACAGTTCATTGAGACCGGCGTCGGTGTCCTCGGGCGTCATCTCGAAGCGGCTGGCGACGTTGACCAGCTCGTCCAGGTTTTCCACCCGCGCCTCGCCGTTGCCGCGCTTGTCGTTTTCGTAGAAGTCGCGCAGGCCCGTGTGCAGGATGGCGTGCTCGATCTGCTCGGCGAGATCCAGTGCCGAAGGCCTTTCATCGCCGTCGCCATCGCCGTGTCCCGCGAACGTACGTGCGAGATTGTCGATCAGGCCGATGAAGGCCTTGATCGCGTTCTTCGCGCGACCCGCCATCGAGCCGATCGAGGCTTCCGTGAGCGAGGCCTCCCACATGGAACTGCCATCGCTGCGTGCGCGGCGACGCAATTCGTCGAGCGTGCGATCGCCGATGCCGCGTGGCGGCGTGTTCACGGCGCGCTCGAACGCGGCGTCGTCGTGGCGGTTCGAGGCCAGCCGCAGGTAGGCGAGCGCGTCCTTGATTTCCGCGCGTTCGAAGAAGCGCAGGCCACCGTAGACACGATAGGGAAGGTCGCGCTGGATCAACTGTTCCTCGAAGTTGCGCGATTGCGCGTTCGAGCGATACAGGATGGCGCAATCGCGCGCGTTGCCGTGCTCCGCGATGTACTCGCGGATGCGCTCGATGACGAAGCGGGCCTCGTCCTGTTCGTTGTACGCGGCATACAGCGCGATGCGTTCGCCTTCACCGCCGTCGGTCCACAACTGCTTGCCGAGACGGCCGCCGTTGCGGGCGATGACGGCGTTGGCAGCTTTCAGGATCGTCGACGTGGAGCGGTAGTTCTGCTCGAGGCGGATCGTCTTCGCCCCAGGGAAATCGCGCAGAAACTGCTGCACGTTTTCCACTTTGGCGCCACGCCAGCCGTAGATGGCCTGGTCGTCGTCGCCGACGACGAAGGCCTGCCCCGTACTGCCGGCGAGCACGCGAATCCATGCGTACTGCAGCGTATTGGTGTCCTGGAACTCGTCGATGAGCAGGTAACGCCAGCGGTCCTGGTAATGCTTGAGGACCTGGGGATCCTTAAGCCACAGCTCGTGCGCACGCAGCAGCAGCTCGGCGAAGTCGACGAGCCCCGCGCGCTGGCATTGCTGCTCGTAAGCCTTGTAGATCTCGACGAAGGTGCGCGTGACCGGATGGTCGCGATGCTCGATCGCGTCGGGCCGCTTGCCTTCGTCCTTCCAGTTGTTGATCTGCCACGACGCCTGGCGCGGCGGAAAGCGCGCTTCGTCGAGGCCCATGCCGGCGATGACCCGCTTGATCAGCCGCTGCTGGTCGTCGGAATCGAGGATCTGGAAGCCCTCGACCAGGCCGGCTTCGCGCCAGTGGCGGCGAAGCAGGCGATGGGCGATGCCGTGAAAGGTGCCGACCGTGAGCCCCTGCGTGCCACCGGGAATGATGCCGTCCAGGCGCGTGCGCATCTCGCCCGCGGCCTTGTTGGTGAAGGTGACGGCCAGGATCGCCCACGGCGGTATGCCTTCGACCTGGGTGAGCCAACCGATGCGGTTGGTCAGCACGCGGGTCTTGCCGGAGCCGGCACCGGCGAGAATCAGGTAGTGACCGGGCGGGGCGCTTACCGCCTCCCGCTGGGCGTCGTTGAGGTCATCGAGAAGGTGGGATACATCCATCCGCCCATTGTAGCGGTTGGGGGCCACAAGGGCCCCCAACGCCTATCTCAACTTCATTCCCTGAACCCATGGAATAGCCCCGAACCTGTGGGAGCCGGCTATACCGGCGATCCCGTGGCAGCGGGCCAGCCCCACTCAACGCTTCTGCGCAATCCCCGCGACGGCGACAATGCCTCCGATCACGATGCCAGCGATACCCACCCACTGCGGAATCGCCTTGTCGTGCGTCGCTTCGATCTTCGCCGAGCCGATCGACGCCACGGTGTCGGTCTTCTGGTAGCTGCCGTTGCCGAGCGTTACCCAGAGCCCCAGGCCGATCAGGATGACGCCGACGATGATGAGACCTACGCGCATATGGATTCCTCCCTCTGAAATGTGACCGAGAGAATGAGGGCGCGAATGTGCACGCTTTGTATGGAACGAAAGGCAAAAAAAACCCCGAGAGCCAGGGGAGCTCTCGGGGCCGGTGAATAGCCGGATCCAGGGGAAGATCAGGCTATCCGCAGGGTGACTCCAGGGAGGTGGAGTCCACCGATGGGACGCCGTTGCGTGCGTCCGAAGATATAGACGTCTGCTGACGGGCAAAGTTGCAATTTCGGCTCAAAAAAAGTCAGCCACCATTCATGGGCAGGCGAATCAAGCACTTGCCGGTGCCAGGATGCGGGCAAATAAACGGAAAACTTACGTTTGGACGTCCAATCGCAGCTCGGTCTACGAAGCTGTGACACGCATCGCATGGCCAGCGGCCGATTTGCCGGAATAGGCGCTTCGCGGCCCGTCCTGCCGCCGATACTGGCCCGGCCGGCGAACGCATGCCGGATTACGAGCCTGGGGGCACGTCTTACGCCTCCATGGCCGGAAGACAGGGGATGACCCAATGCCGTATCGCCGACGACCCTAAGCGTCGGCGCGACCGCGTGCGGCCGTCGGCCCTGTCTTCCTCCCGACGTTCAAAAGGAAGTGGAGGAGTCACGATGAACCGGACGACGAGCTGGACCGTTTCGGGTGTTGCCCTGATCACCGCGCTGATCGCGGTGCAGGCCGCACCTGCACAGACGGCGTTTCAGGCTAAGGCGCTACCGCCCATGGAGGTATTGCGGGCGGCGAAGCCATTCCAGGACAACAATGGCCTGATACCACCGAAAGGCGTGTACTCGGGGCCGCTCTTCAAGCTCAACCACGCATGGCCCGCGACCTTGCCGCCACTCGGCGGCGCCCCGTGGCAGGTGGCGATCGACAACGGGACGATCAATGTAAAGAACGCGCCGGCTTATGCGAAGGCGCTGAAGGACGCCGTCACGAAGAACGGCCGCGACCTGATCATGCATTACGACACCTGGGACGCCGCGAAGGCCGGCTGGTACAACGAGCCGTGGCTAGGCAGCCTGCGCGAAGCCATTCATGGCACGTACGAGGCAGGCCAGTTCGGTCCGTCCATTTTCCCCGGCACGGGATTGCGCGCGACATTCCAGACCCACGTGCTGACCTACTACGATGCGCGCGCCGCCTACACGATGCATACCTTCTGGGGCGATTCCGCGATGAAGCCGGATCTTCGCACCGGCCCGTCGCAGTTCGCGGAAGGTTCGATCATCGTCAAGGCGGCCGTGTTCACATCCACGAACCCGGCCATGCCGCGCGACTGGTGGGATGCGCTGAAGGGTGCACAGGAATGGCCCATCTATGAGGTGGTCGCGCCGTCGCGCACCGATGGCATCCCACAGCCGTGGCCAGGCTACGTCGCCCAGTTCGACATCATCGTGAAGGACTCGCATTCCTCGCCGAAGACCGGCTGGGTATTCATGACGCTGGTCTACGACAGCAGCGTGCCCGGCGATGCCTGGGACAAGATGGTGCCGCTGGGCGTGCAGTGGGGCAACGATCCGCAGGCGGATCGCCCGGGCATCCCGCTGCAGGAGAACTGGAACAACCCGAAGGCACCGCTCTACGCCACGCAGACGCTGGGTTGGGGTGGCCGCCTCTCGGGGCCGAACGATGGAGGGCGCAACGACATCGCTGTGAACGGCAAGCCGATGCCGAACACGCCGAACTCCAGCTGCATGAGCTGCCACAGCACGGCACAGTGGAACAACGACATCCATCGCATGCCCAGCTTCCTGCTTCCGTCGTTCGCGACCGCCGAGCAACCGTATTTCCAGACGTGCGGCAAGGACGGCAAGCCGGTGAAGGGCGGCACATTCATCTGCTCCCCCGAACCCGGCTCCAAGGCCTGGATGAAGTGGTTCCAGAATCGCCTGGGCACGCAGTCGATGGACGAGGGCTCGTTCGCCACGGACTTCGACGAGGTCTTTTCCTTCAAGGCCCTGGGCCTCTGGTGGGCCGCGACGGGTCCGGCGAACCAGCCGCCGCCCATGCTGTTGCGACTGCCTGGTCAGCCCGCGCAATTCAACCAGTACACCGGCGCGCCATTGCCGGCGGAAGCGACGACGACCGCGAAGCCCTGAGGACGGATGGGGCGGGGCGCCTCAGTGCGCCTCGTCCCAGTTCGCGCCTACGCCGATATCCACCTGCAGCGGCACGCTGAGCACGGCCGCGCCGGTCATGTGCTTCTCGATTCCCGCACGGACCTCGTCGACAGCATCGGCTCGCACTTCGAAGACGAGTTCATCGTGCACCTGCATAAGCAGGCGCACGTCGTCGCGTGGCTCGATCCACGCGGCCACGGCGATCATGGCGCGCTTGATGATGTCCGCGGCCGTGCCCTGCATGGGCGCATTGATCGCCGCGCGCTCGGCACCGGCGCGGAACGCCTGGTTACGCGAATTGAGGTTCTCGAGGTAAAGGCGGCGGCCGAACAACGTCTGCACGTAACCGTCGCGATGGGCCTGCTCGCGCGTGGCATCCATGAAGGCGCGCACGCCGGGATAGCGTGAGAAGTAGCGACCCATGTAGTCGGATGCCTCGCCACGATCGACGCCGAGCGCACGGGCAAGCCCGAAGGCGCTCATGCCGTACATCAGGCCGAAGTTGATCGCCTTGGCGGCGCGGCGCTGGTTCGTCGTGACTTCGTCGGGCGGGACACCGAAGACTTCCGCCGCCGTGGCGCGATGCACGTCGCCACCTTCGTTGAAAGCGCGCACCAAGCCCTCGTCTTTCGACAGATGGGCCATGATGCGCAACTCGATCTGCGAATAGTCGGCCGCAACGATGCACCAGCCCTCCGGCGCGACGAAGGCCTGGCGGATGCGACGGCCTTCCTCGGTACGGACGGGGATGTTCTGCAGGTTCGGGTCGGATGAACTGATGCGTCCCGTCGCCACCGCGCCCTGGTGGTAGCTGGTATGCACGCGTCCCGTGCGCGGGTTGACGATGCCGGCAAGCTTGTCGGTGTACGTCGAGCGCAACTTGGCGAGTCCGCGGTATTCGAGGATCAGGCGCGGCAACTCATGCGTATCGGCGATGGCTTCCAGTGCCTCCTCATTGGTCGACG
>DATNJP010000230.1:0-2512 GCA_035603855.1 Luteibacter sp.
CCTCCACAAGGGCTCCCGCAAGATTATTAGTTGCGAGCGGTGCGCTCGACCCACACCCAACCTCACCGCCCGAAAGAGCCGGCGGGGGTCACCCTCGGGGCCGGTAGCGCAGGCGAGGCGTCACTCCGGAAAAAGCCCGTAGGGGGCTGGCCATGGATGGCCAGCCGTTTTCGCTGAGACAGGATGTCAAATCGGAAACCTCCGGGGGGACGCCGACCCGGGCCGAAGGCCATTGATACACGGCGGCGGTAGCCGCCCTCCCTAGCGGGTCGCCGGAGGCGTGGCCCCGAGGGTGACCCCCGCCGGCTCTTACGACGCCGCCACACGGCGAGCAAAACGCGATGCCGAAGGCGAGCCTTCCGTCACGAACGCCCCGAAGCCGGCGCATCCCCCACCAGCTTCAACAACAGATCAATCTGCTCCTGCTGCTTCATCAGCAACATCTCCAACTGCATCGTGCGGATCTGGTCCAGCTTGTCATGCAAGCCCATGATCTCGATCTCGGCCTTCAGGTTCACCTTGTAATCGTTCGCCGCATCGAGTCGGTCCTTCGCCGCCTGCCGGTTCTGGCTCATCATGATGACCGGCGCCTGGATCGCAGCCAGCATCGACAGCAGCAGGTTGAGGAAGATGTACGGGTAGGGATCGAACGGACGGTGCAGGACGTAGGAGTTGAGCCCCGTCCATGCGGCCAGCGCCACCGTGAAGCAGATGATGAAGGTCCACGAGCCACCAAATCGCGAGACCTTGTCGGCCAGCCGCTGACCGAACGTCATGTCCGAACCGAACACGGCATTCACGTCTTCCGCGATGACATTGCGCTGGACATGCCGCTCGAGGATGCGCATCTCCGCATGGCCCAGTTCCTGGAGAGACTTCGCAAACCAGCGCCGCGCGGCGTGCTCGGTGGGTTGTTCGTTGGCGGCCATCGGTATCTCCTCGCGGTATCTGGGTGACGGCGGATATTCGCCGGTGAAGCTAGCACGCATGCGAGCCCGGCACTTGTCGCTCCTTGGCGCGGCGCGGCCACGGTAAAGTAATGCCATGGCTACGCACCTCGTCACCGAGACCTTCGTCCTGCCCGATCTGCTGGAACCGGGATTGCGCCTGGTCATGTGCGGAACCGCCGCGGGCACGCGTTCCGCGCGGGAACACACCTACTACGCCCATCCCGGCAACATGTTCTGGCGCACCCTATTTGCCGTCGGGTTGACGCCACGCCTGCTCGCGCCAGCGGAATTCCCGCTGCTCGCGGGTTTTGGTATCGGACTCACCGACCTGTCGAAATTCCACTACGGCAACGACGTGGAACTGCCCATCGACGCCTTCGATGTCGCCGCCCTCAAGCGGAAGATCGAGCACTACAAACCGGGCGCCATCGCCTTCACCAGCAAACACGCCGGCGCCTCGGCACTAGGCAAAGGCACCGGTTACGGTTTGCAGGAAGCGACGTTCGCAGGCGTGCCTGCCTTCGTCCTGCCCTCGCCTTCCGGCCAGGCACGACGCTCATGGGATATTCGCGTGTGGCAGGCGCTAGCTGACTTTGTCGGCGCTCACTCGCCCGGGATGGTGCGATAGGAGCGCACGTCGCCGGGCGACACCGACGGGGCCTTGTTCGACCACGCCTGACGGATATACGTGACCACCGCGGCGGCGTCGTCATCGCTGAGCTTCTGCGAGAACGGCGGCATCGAGTAGGGTCGCGGATTGTCCTTCGTCGCTGGTGCGAAGCCACCCGACAGCACGATGCGGATGGCATTGATGCCCGTCGGGTCGGTCACCGAGCCGTTGCCGTCCAGCGGCGGATACGCATCGCCCTTGCCTCGACCGTCAGCCGCATGGCATTCCGCGCACAGTGCCGTGTAGACCTTCTGGCCATTCAATGCCAGCTCGCGTGCGTCCGCTGCTGACTCGCGCTGTTGACCGGGTTCGCGCTCCGGCAACGATTTCAGGTACGTGGCCATCGCGGCGAGATCCGAATCGTCCAGGTGCTGCGTACTGCGCATGACCACCTCGGCCATCGGACCGAAGGCGGTTCCCTTGCGCGAACGTCCCGTCTTCAGCAGCGCGACCACGTCCGCTTCCGTCCAGCCCGCCAGACCACCATGTGCGCCCATCGACAGGTCGGGGGCGTACCAGTTCTGTACCGGGACGATGCCCCCTGCGAGGAACGGATCGTCCACCATCGCGCCGAAACTGTTGCGGCGTGCATGGCACTCCGCGCAGTGCCCCAGGCCCTGGACCAGGTAGGCGCCGCGATTCCACGCCGCGGAGCGCTTCGCGTCGGGCTGGAACTCGCCCTCGCTGAAATACAGCGTGCGCCATGCCCCCATCAACGAGCGCATGCGATAGGGCCAGCGCAACGTGTTGTCGGTGTTCGGCCGCTTCACCGCGGGCATGGTCTTCAGGTAGGCAAAGATCGCATCCGTATCGGCGCGCGTGACCTTCGTGTACGAGGTGAACGGAAAGGCCGGGTACAACGACGTGCCGTCGTGCCCCTTGCCCGAATGCA
>DATNJP010000231.1:0-5367 GCA_035603855.1 Luteibacter sp.
AACGCCACCGTGGCCGACGCGCGTCCCTGGCTCAGCGAACGCAACGCCGTGCTGTAGCCGTCGAGCTGGGCCAGCGGAACGTCGGCTTCGATCTCCGTGCGCTCCTGCTGGTCCACCAGGTTGACGATCTGGCCGCCACGACGTTGCAGGTCGCCCAGCACGTCGCCGACCGCCGAACCCGGCGCGCTCACCGACACCCGCATCACGGGCTCGAGCAGCACGGTGCCGGTCGCCTCCAGCGCCGACTTCACCGCCATCTGCGCGGCACGATGGAACGCGGCCTCGTTCGAGTCCACGGCATGCGCCTGGCCATCCAGCACAGCCACCGACGCACCGACCACCGGATAACCACGCGGGCCTTCCAGCAGTGCCGAGGCGACGCCTTTCTCGACGGCCGCCTGGAACTGTTTCGGAATGACACCGCCGGTCGTCTTGTCGACGAACGCGTTGCCTTCCTCACCGGTCGGCGTCAGCGACAGCACCACGCGTGCGAACTGACCGCTGCCACCCGTCTGCTTGGCGACCTTGCCTTCGACAGCGCCGGACGCGGATGCCGGGGTTTCCTGGTAGGCAACGCGCGGAGAACCGGTGCGCACCTGCACGCCCCATTCGCGACGCAGGCGCTCCACCATCACCTCGAGGTGGAGTTCGCCCATGCCCCAGACCAGGGTTTCACCCGTGTCCGGATCCGTACCGACGCGGAAGGATGGATCTTCCTGCGCCAGCCGCGCCAGGCCGTTGCCGAGCTTGAGCAGGTCGGCCGAACGCTCGGGCGACAGTCGCCACGACAGGACCGCCGGCTGTGCCTGGATCGTCTCCAGGCGCACACGGTGGTGCGAGTCCGACAACGTCTCGCCCGTGGCCACGTCCTTCCAGCCCGCGATCGCGACGATGTCGCCTGCCTCGGCGGATTCCACCGCCTCGGTGTCTTCCGCACGCACGACGGCCAGCCGACCGATGCGCTGCACGCGATCGGTACCGCTGCGCCATACGGCATCGCCGACGTTCAAGCGCCCCGAATAGAGGCGAACGAAGGCCAACGGACCATGCGCCTGGTTGACGACCTTGAAGACGAGCGCCGCCAGCGGGGCCGCCGCATCCGGCGTCACCGTCACGTCGCCGTCGTCCGTATGCGCGACCACGGCGGGGCGATCCACCGGCGAGGGCAGATACGCGATGAACGCATCGAGCAACGGCTCGATACCGACATTGCGGAACGCCGATCCCGGCAGCACCGGCGAGCCGATGCCCGCGAGCGTGCCGCGACGCAGCGCCGCGGTGAGCGCGGCGGCATCGATCGGCTGCTCGGTGAGCCACAGCTCAGCCAGGGTTTCGTCACGATCGGCGACGGTGGCCACGAGTTCAGCGCGCGCTTCCGCGTACGCCTCGCGATCCGTGTCGTTCCAGGGACGCACGCTCGGCACACCGGCATCGTCGAAATGCCAGTTGCGCTCGCCAACCAGGTCGACGAGGCCCGTCATGTGCTCGCCTTCGATGACCGGACGCGCGACGACCCACGGATTCGCACCGAGCTTGTCGCGCATCTGACCGACGACGGCGTCGAAATCGGCGCCCGGGCGATCCATCTTGTTGATGAACGCCATCAGCGGCACGCCATGACGACGCGCCTGGTGCCAGACGGTTTCGGATTGCGGTTGCACACCGGCCACGCCGGAGAAGACGGTGACCGCGCCATCGAGCACGCGCAGCGAACGCTCGACTTCGATCGCGAAGTCGATGTGTCCAGGCGTGTCGATGAGGGTCAGGCGATGTGGCTGTCCGCCTTCCGGCGTCCAGTTGGCGCGCACGGCCGCGGCGCCGATCGTGATGCCACGTTCGCGCTCGAGTTCCATGTGGTCGGTGGTGGTCGCGCCGTCGTGCACCTCACCGGTGCGATGGATCGTGCCGGTCTTGTAAAGCAGGCGCTCGGTGAGCGTGGTCTTGCCCGCGTCGACGTGCGCGATGATGCCGAGGTTGCGCCAACGGCCGACGGGAATGCTGGTTTCGCGGGTACTCATGGCTAACGGTTTCCTGATGGGGCGCCAGGGGCTCGAAGGGTTCTCGAGCGAGGCAATCCCCGATCCCTTTACCGCCGCCCCTGGCTGAGCAGGACGGTCAGGATCGGGGGTCGCGGCGGTTCTTCATGGCACGTTGCTCCAAAGGCTGAAAGGCAGGAAAAAAGACAAAAAAAAGCACCCTTGCGGGTGCTCTGGTGTTCTTCGAGGCCGGTGCGACGTCTTACGACGAAGCGCCACCTTGCACGGAACGCGCGCACCCGCGACGCGCCCATGGGGCGATCGGTGGGACATGCATCAAATCGTGCTTGCAGCGGAACATGGCTGGGCTCTCGTGACAGGAGGCGAATGCTACGCCCGCGCCGGAGGGTCCGGCAAGGCGCGTCGTCATCGCGATGGCCCATCAATTAGGGACGGTTCACCCGGTTTCAAGGGGGGAGCGGCAGCCCGGATCACGGGCGGACATGACGCAATCGTCATCATCCGCCCGCCGCCGGGCATTTAAAGTAGCGGTCTGGACGGCGTCCTGTCCGATCGCCGTCCCTCGACTTCACGTGAACTGGAGCCCTCATGCGCTACGTAAAGCTCGGCCGGACCGGCCTCGATATCTCTCCCCTCGTCCTCGGCTGCATGACCTACGGCGTACCCGATCGCGGCAACCACGCCTGGACGCTCGACGAAGAACAGAGCCGGCCGTTCATCCGCAAGGCGCTGGACCTCGGCATCAATTTCTTCGACACCGCCAACGCCTATTCCGATGGCACGTCCGAAGAGATCGTCGGCCGCGCGTTGAAAGACTTCGCGCGCCGCGACGAGGTCGTGATCGCGACGAAGACGTATTTCCATTGGCGCAAGGGCCCCAATGGTGGCGGCCTGTCGCGCAAGGCGATCTTCCATTCGGTGGACGACAGCCTGCAGCGCCTCGGCACCGACTACATCGACCTGCTGCAGATCCATCGCGCGGACCACACCACGCCGATCGAGGAAACGCTGGAAGCACTGCACGACCTCGTCAAGGCCGGCAAGGTGCGCTACCTCGGCGCATCGTCGATGTATGCATGGCAGTTCGCGAAGATGATCTACACATCGCGCCTGCACGGCTGGACCGAGTTCGTGAGCATGCAGGACCACTACAACCTGCTGCAGCGCGAAGAAGAACGCGAGATGATCCCGTTCTGCATCGACCAGAACATCGCGGTCATCCCGTGGAGTCCGCTGGCACGCGGCCGCCTCACGCGCGATTGGGATGAAAGCAGCGCACGCCAGGAAAGCGACGTGTTCGGCAGCACGCTGTACAACGCGACCGTCGACTCGGACAAGGCGATCGTCGCCGCGGTGAAGAAGGTCGCGGAGCAACGCGGCGTGCCACGCGCGCAGGTCGCCCTGTCGTGGGTCGCGCACCGCAAGGGTGTGACCGCACCCATCGTCGGCGCATCCAAGCCGCATCACCTGGACGATGCCGTCGCCGCCATCGACCTGGTGCTGAGCGACGAGGAAATGGCCACGCTGGAATCCGCCTACGGCCCCCACCCGGTGGAAGGCTTCGTCTAACCACCGAACGAGCGTGGAAACCGATCCTTAAGGCAACTTGTGGGAGCCAGTTCATCGGCAACTTGTGAAAGCCAGTTCATCGGCTATTTGTGGGAGCCACTTCATCGGCTTTTTGTGGGAGCCGATTCATCGGCGATCCCGCGGCAGCGGGCCAGACTGCGCTCCGCCCCATCGCCGCTGAAGCGGCTCCCACACAAAGCCGCCTCCTACGCGCCCAGCCTTCCTTGGCCTTTTGCTGCTTGACAAGTGTGCATATGCACGAGCATCCTTAGTCCCATGAACAGCCGCAACGTCTTCTGTAACTGCTTCGCCGCCCGTCAGGCGGCGCGTGCGTTGACGCGCGACTACGAACGCCACCTGGCCCCCACCGGCCTTACCAGCAGCCAGTTCTCGATCCTGATCCTGATCGACGAGCGCCCAGGCGTGGGCATGCGCGAACTGGCTGATGAGCTGGTCATGGACCGTACAAGCCTGGTGCGCGCTCTGAAGCCCCTGCAGCGCGATGGCCTGGTAGTTATCGGCGCCGCTGCCTCCGGCGGCCCGCGGCAGAACGCCCTGGCCCTGACGGCCGCAGGGATCGCCAAGCTCGCCGAGGCGGAGCCGCTCTGGCGGAATGCCCAGAACGAGTTCGCCGAGCGTTTCGGAGGTGAAGGCCCCGCCGCCGAAGCACGCGCGGCGCTTCATCGTATGAGCGAATTGCCCTGATCTTTTTTCATCCATAAATGTGCATACGCACACACACTATAAGGAAACACGTCATGACCAGCATCAATCCAGGTATCGCACTCGTCACCGGCGCCTCGACCGGCATCGGTGCCGTCTACGCCGATCGTCTCGCCCGCCGCGGCTACGACCTCATTCTCGTTGCCCGCAGCAAGGACAAGCTCGATGTCCTGGCGAAGCACATCACCACGAACACCGGACGCACGGTGCGCGTCGTGGCGGCCGACCTTACCGTCGATGCCGACATCGCCAAGGTGGAGGCGGTTATCGGCGAGACCCCGGAAATCAGCCTGCTGGTCAACAACGCGGGTGTCGGCTCGACGGCGAAGCTGCTGGAAGCGGACGTCGGCAAGATGACGGACATGATCGCGCTCAACGTGACCGCGCCGACGCGACTCATCCACAAGGCGGTACCCACATTCGTGGCACGCGGTGGCGGCGCGGTCATCAATATCGCCTCGATCGTGGCCATCGCACCCGAACTCCTCAACGGTGTGTACGGCGGCAGCAAGGCATTCGTGCTCGCCCTGACCCAGTCGATGCACCACGAACTCGCCGACAAGAACATCAAGGTGCAGGCCGTCCTCCCGGGCGCCACGGCGACCGACTTCTGGGAGATCTCCGGCACGCCGCTGGAATACGTTCCGCAGAGCTGGGTGATGAGCGCGGAAGACATGGTCGATGCGTCGCTGGCGGGTTTCGACGCGGGCGAGCTGGTCACTCTGCCGGCGGTGGAAGACGCGGCGCTGGTCGACAATCTCGAAGCGGCACGCCGCGTGCTGTTCGACAAGATGTCGGGTGTGTCGCCGGCATCTCGCTATGGCGTCAAGTCGAAGATCGCTGCGTAGTCGCAAGGACCCGTCGCCGCTGAAGCGGCTCCCACAGACATGCGCTCGTGAGTGGCGCGCAGGTTTTGTGTGGGAGTCGCTTCAGCGGCGATCTCGCGCCAGCCGGCCGGAACACCCGCCATCCCCGCATTGACTTCGGACGTCCAGAGGGCTAATTTGCCGCCTGCAAGCGGTCTTTATCTTTTTATTCGAATAGAGAGATAAAGCTAAGAGGGAAGCCGGTGGGAATC
>DATNJP010000232.1:0-2729 GCA_035603855.1 Luteibacter sp.
GCAAGTCGTCCGTCGTGGACGAACTGTTGCTGCGCTTCCTGCACGCCTTCCCGCAGATGCGCATCGCCGTGCTCGCCGTGGATCCGACCCGCCGCCGCAGCGGTGGCGCGCTGCTGGGCGATCGCATCCGCATGAACTCGCTGCGCAGCCCGCGCGTGTACATGCGTTCCATGGCCACGCGGCGGCAGCATGCCGCCACGTCGATCGTGCTGCACGATTGCATCGATTTCCTCAAGGCCCAGGCCTACGACCTGGTGATCGTGGAGACGGCCGGTATCGGCCAGAGCGATTCGGAGATCGTCGACCTCGTCGATTTCCCGGTCTATGTGATGACCAGCGAGTACGGCGCGGCCAGCCAGCTCGAGAAGATCGACATGCTCGACTTCGCGGAACTGGTGGTACTCAACAAGTTCGACAAGCGCGGTGCCGAAGACGCGCTGCGCGACGTGCGCAAGCAGTGGAAGCGCAACCGTACCGCGTTCCAGCTGGCCGACGAGAAGGTGCCGGTCTACCCGACCATTGCCAGCCAGTTCAACGATCCGGGCGTGACCTGGATGTTCGCCAACCTGTGCCGCCTGATGCGCGAGAAGCTGTCGCTGGCAGAGTCCACCTGGACGCCGGACGTGGACACGAGCCTGCGCGAACCGCGTGCCACGGTGCTTATCCCCGGTAATCGCGTGCGCTACCTCGCGGAGATCGCGGAGCAGGGCCGTGGCGTCAACAGCGCCATCGCGGTCCAGGCCGCGGCGGCGAGCAAGGCGCAGCATTACTACGAATCGCTGAAGGACATCGGCGACGAGGCCCTGCCGCGCGCGTTCGACCTCTACGACCACGGCATGCTCACCGTGCACGGCGACCGTTCGCTGATCACGCTGCGCCAGCGCTACAACGAGGCCGTGCGCGAGCTTTCCAGCGAGGCGGTGCACCTGCTGCGCGAATGGCCCTCGCGCTTTGAATCGGTCACCGCCGAGTTCAACGAATACCAGGTGCGCGACAAGGTCATTCGCGTCGAGAACTACCGCGAATCGCTGAGCCACCAGAAGATCCCGAAGGTGTCGCCGCCGAAGACCAAGGACTGGGGCGATCTGCTCTCCTTCCTCATGCGCGAGAACCTGCCGGGTCACTACCCGTATACCGGCGGCGTGTTCCCGTACCGCCGTGCCGGCGAGGATCCCACCCGCATGTTCGCGGGCGAGGGCACGCCAGAACGTACCAACCGGCGTTTCCACTACCTCTCGCTGGGCGGCGCCGCCGCGCGCCTGTCCACGGCGTTCGATTCGGTCACGCTGTATGGCGAGGACCCGGCACCGCGCCCCGATATCTACGGCAAGATCGGTAACTCGGGTGTGTCCATCGCCACGCTCGACGACATGAAGAAGCTTTACTCGGGCTTCGACCTGTCGGCGCCGTCCACGTCGGTGTCGATGACGATCAATGGTCCCGCGCCGATCATCCTCGCCATGTTCATGAACACGGCGATCGACCAGAACATCGAGAAGTACCTCAACGAGGACGTCTCGCGTTGGGAACTCGCCAACGCCCGCATCGCCGAGCTGTATCCGGATGGCAACCGCCCGCGTTACAACGGCGACCTGCCGAAGGGCAACGACGGGCTGGGTCTTGGCCTGCTCGGCGTCTCCGGTGAGGAAGTGGTCGACGCGGAAACCTATGCGCGGATCAAGGCGTACACGCTGGCCACGGTGCGCGGCACCGTGCAGGCCGACATCCTGAAGGAAGACCAGGCGCAGAACACCTGCATCTTCAGCACAGAGTTCGCCCTGCGCATGATGGGCGATATCCAGCAGTACTTCGTCGACCACAAGGTGCGCAATTTCTACTCGGTGTCGATTTCCGGTTACCACATCGCGGAAGCCGGTGCCAACCCGATCAGCCAGCTGGCCTTCACGCTGTCGAACGGCTTCACCATCGTCGAGTACTACCTTGCCCGTGGCATGAAGATCGACGACTTCGCGCCTAACCTGTCGTTCTTCTTCTCCAACGGCATGGACCCGGAGTACACGGTGATCGGCAGAGTGGCCCGTCGCATCTGGGCCCGCGCCATGCGCGAACGCTACGGCGCCAGCGCGCGCAGCCAGATGCTGAAGTACCACATCCAGACGTCCGGCCGTTCGCTGCACGCGCAGGAGATCCAGTTCAACGATATCCGTACCACGCTGCAGGCGCTGTACGCCCTGTTCGACAACTGCAACAGCCTGCATACGAACGCGTACGACGAGGCGATCACCACGCCAACCGAGGAAAGCGTGCGTCGTGCCGTGGCCATCCAGCTCATCATCAACCGCGAGCTGGGCCTCAACTTCAACGAGAACCCGTGGCAGGGCAGCTTCGTCGTCGACGAGCTGACCGACCTGGTCGAGGAAGCGGTGTACAAGGAGTTCGAAGCGATCAGCGAGCGCGGCGGCGTGCTCGGCGCGATGGACACGATGTACCAGCGCGGCAAGATCCAGGAAGAGTCGATGTACTACGAGCACAAGAAGCACGATGGCTCGCTTCCTCTCATCGGCGTCAACACCTTCCTGCCCAAGGACCACGGCGGCGAAATCGCCACCGAGATCGAATTGATCCGCAGCACCGAAGAAGAAAAGGGCCAGCAGATCGACAACGTGCTGCTCTACGGCCGCGCGCGCAACAGCCTCGCTCCGGAGAGCCTTCGCACCCTGCAGAAAACCGCGCGCGAGCGTCGCAACGTGTTCGAGCAGCTGATGGAC
>DATNJP010000233.1:0-17105 GCA_035603855.1 Luteibacter sp.
GGGAGGTGGCTTACGCCCTCTATCGCCGCACACCTGCCGATCCGTTAAGCTAGCCCGCGTTTTCTCCCGACCGTCACTTCATGACCCCTCCGCCGGCCAATCCTCGTCTTGCCGTTTATCCCGGCACATTCGATCCGATCACGAACGGGCACGCCGACCTCGTGTCGCGGGCGGCCCCGTTGTTCGACCGGATCGTGGTCGCCGTGGCGGAAAGCCGCGCCAAGGGACCGGGCTTCAGCCTCGGCGAGCGCATCGCGCTGGCCCGCCTGGCGCTTGCGGACCTGCCGAACGTGGAGGTGCGCGGCTTCGACTGCCTGCTCGCCCACTTCGTCACGGAAATCGGCGCCGGCGTGATCCTTCGCGGCCTGCGTGCCGTGTCGGACTTCGAGTACGAATTCCAGCTCGCCAGCATGAACCGTCACCTGATTCCCCAGGCCGAGACGCTGTTCCTGACCCCGGCTGAGCAGTACAGCTTCATTTCCTCCTCGCTCGTGCGTGAAATCGGTCGCCTGGGTGGCGATATTTCCGGCTTCGTGCATCCGGCGGTGCAGCAGGCCATGCGCCAGCGCTGGCGCAACTCTTGAAACCAAAGGTGATCATCATGCGTAAGTTCGTCCTCGCCGCGTCCGTGGCCCTGACCGCCGCCCTGGCCCTCTCGGCCTGCAACAAGTCCGAAGACACCGACCAGGCTGCCACGCAGCAGGAAGCGGCTGTCGCCAAGCCGACCAACCCGACCGATACCAAGGCGTGGAGCCAGTTCTTCGGCCAGATCGTCCGCAAGAACATGCAGGGCATGACGGCGGACCGTCCGTTCCCGTACTTCGTGCCGGCCGGTGACGACCAGAACGGCCAGGACGGCCGCGCCCGCCAGCTCGAGAACGTCCAGGGCACCGTCGCCCGCGGCGTCACCCCGGGCAACATGCTCGTCTTCGGTGGCCCGGAGTCGGCCAAGACGGCCGATCTCATGATCGAGGCGTTCAAGGGTGCGAACCCGGGCTCGTTCAAGAACGTGATCGTGCTGTTCATCGGCGACCAGGCCGACCAGCAGCGCGTGGCCGACGCCCTGGCTCCCAGCGGCGCGACCTTCCGCTTCGTCGCGATGTAATTCGGGCCGGTTACACCGGTTTCGAGCAAAGGGCGCCCTCGTGGCGCCCTTTGTCGTTTCCCGGGGCGCGTTCGCCGCGACTACCCGGGGGCGGAATGGGGGTAAAATGTCCGGATGTCCCTGATCATCCTCGACACCTGCGTCAACTGCGACGTCTGCGAACCCGTGTGCCCGAACAAGGCCATCTCGCTGGGCGAGCAGTACTACGTGATCGATCCGAACCTGTGCACCGAATGCGTCGGCCACTTCGACAACCCGCAGTGCGTCGAGGTCTGTCCGGTCGAGTGCATCCCGAACGATCCCGACCACGTGGAAACGCGCGAACAGCTCATGCTGAAGTACGAACACCTGATGGCGAAAGCCGCTTCGTAAGCGCTTGACGGGCGTCATGGGTTAATCTCAGGGGTAGCGATATCCCTTTCGGAGAGAAATCCCCATGGTCCATGCTCCGTCGTGGCGCGTGCTCGCCGCGAGTCTGTTCCTCGTCGTCGGCGCCGGCCAGTCCGCCGCCAAAGAAGCACCTTCCCATTCGCGCGGTCCTGGCCAGTCGGCCATCGCCAGCGCCAATTTCATGGCGACCAACGCCGGTTTTGAAGTGCTCGCCAAGGGCGGCAACGCGTTCGACGCGGCCGTCGCCGTGTCCTCCACGCTGGCCGTGGTGGAGCAGCAGAGCTCCGGCATCGGTGGCGGCTTCATGGCCTTGCTGCATCGCGCCTCGGACAATCGCGACGTCTTCATCGACGCGCGCGAGACCGCGCCGAAGGCCGTCGACATGAAGGTCTACGTCGGCAAGGACGGCAAACCCAACCGCGATGTCTCGACCAACGGCCCGCTGTCCGCCGGCATTCCTGGCGAGCCGGCCGGCCTGGTCTGGATGGCTGAGCATTACGGCAAGCTGCCGCTGGCGGTTTCACTGGCGCCGGCGATCCGCATCGCGAAGGAAGGCTTCCAGCCCGACACGCGTTTCCTCGGCACCATTGAGGACCGCAAGGACGTGCTCGCACGCTATCCCGCCTCGGCCGCCATCTTCCTTCCCGGCGGCAACGTGCCCGCGCAGGGCTGGACGCTGCGCCAGCCTGATCTGGCAAAGACGCTCGAGCGCCTCGCGGCGAAGGGTGTCGATGGCTTCTACAAGGGCGAGACCGCGAAGTTGCTGGTCGATGCCTCGCGTAGCGCCGGCGGCAACTGGACGCCTGCCGATCTCGAGGCCTACAAAGTGAAGGAACGCGAGCCGCTTCGCGTCGACTACAAGGGCTACCGCATCGTCACCGCGCCGCCGCCGTCGTCCGGTGGCGTCGCGATCGCCGAGGTGCTGAACATCCTCTCCGGCTTCGACCTGGCCAAGCTCGACGTCGCGCATTCGACGCACCTGACCATCGAGGCCATGCGCCGTGCGTTCCGCGATCACAACGAATACCTGGGCGATCCGGACTTCGTGAAGATGCCGCTCGACATGCTGTTGTCGAAGTACTACGCGGACGGCCTGCGCGCGACGATCTCGCCGGACAAGGCCACGCCGTCCGACCTGCTGCCGACGGCCATGGCGCCCGAGCCGGGCATGCACACCACGCACTTCTCGGTGATCGATGCCGACGGGAACATGGTCGCCTCCACGCTCACGGTTAATCTCGAATTCGGTTCGGCCTTCGTCGCCGAGGGCACGGGCGTCGTGCTCAACGACGAGATGGACGACTTCGCCCTGGTGCCGGGGCAGCCGAATGCGTTCGGCCTGCGCGGCGCGCTGGCGAATGCGCCGGAGCCGGGCAAGCGCATGCTGTCCTCGATGTCACCCAGCTTCGTCCTCGGCGCCGATCGCACGGCCGTCATCGGCTCGCCGGGTGGTTCGACGATCATCACCCAGGTGCTCGAGGGCATCCTCGCCTTCATCGATGGCAAGAGCGCATCGGAGATCACGGCGCAGAAGCGTTACCACCACCAGTACCTGCCGGACCGCGTGGACGTGGAGGCGGGTGCCTTCGACGACGCCACGACGAAGGCGCTGACGGACATGGGCCACGTGCTGCGCAACCGCTCGCCGTGGGGCTTCATGAACGTGGTGACCTGGGACCACCGCACGAACACGCTGGACGCCGCCAGCGATCCGCGGCGACCGTCGGGCCTTGGCAAGGTCGGCGCGGTAAAATCGACGCCATGAAACTCTGGTCACTGATCGGCAATTCGCAGAAGCTCGATGGCGGGGCCATGTTCGGCAACGCGCCGCGGGCCATGTGGGAGCGCTGGATCGAACCGGACGCGCAGAACCGCATTCCACTCGCTTGCCGCTGCCTGCTCGTCACCGGTCTCGATGGCCGCAACGTCCTTTTCGAGACGGGCATCGGCGCGTTCTTCGAGCCGGCGCTGCGCGAACGCTACGGCGTGGTGGAAGACCGCCACGTGCTGCTCGATTCCCTGGCGGAAGCGGGACTCCGGCACGAGGACATCGACGCCGTCGTGCTCTCCCACCTGCACTTCGATCACGCGGGGGGCTTGCTTGCGCCTTGGGCCGAGGGTGAGCCCGCACGGCTGCTGTTCCCGAAGGCGCGTTTTCTGGTGGGTGCGGAGCACTGGGCTCGGGCCCGCGACCCGCATCCGCGTGACCGCGCGTCGTTCATTCCCGACATTCAGCGTCTCCTCGAAGAAAGCGGGCGGCTGGAGCTGGTCGAAGAGGGCAGGCCCTCGTCGCTTGGCGACGCCGTGCGCTTCGGGTTTTCCGAAGGCCACACGCCGGGACTGATGCTGGCCGAGGTGGGCGGCGTGGTGTTCTGCGCCGACCTCATCCCCGGCCGGGCGTGGGTCCACGTACCGGTGACGATGGGCTACGACCGCTGGCCCGAAAAGGTGATCGACGAGAAGAAAGCCTTTCTCGATGACAAGATCGCGCGAGGCGTGAGGTTGTTCTTCACGCACGACCACGCATACGCCGTGGCGTCGGTGGAGAAGGATGCAAAGGGCCGTTACACGGCGGTCGAGCCGCGTGAGAGACTGGCCGGGCTCGATGTCTAGACGGGCAGGGGACGGGGGCAGGATGACGTCGAAGTACGAGATGAAGCAGACCGGCATGGCCTGGGGTTCCCGGCTGGCCGGTGCCGTATTGCTGCTGGCTGGCTTGGGGCTTATCGCCTGGAACGAGCGGCGCGTGATGGATTACTCCGTCGCGCTGACGCGCCACGGCGGCGGTCCCGTGCTGGACCTTGGCGCGAGTGGACGTCCCGCGGCGGGCCAGTACGGCGCGCTCACGCGGGTCAGCGGCATGCCGCTGATCGTCGATGCGCCGCGCGATCCGGAGTTCAACGTCCGCGCCGAATCGCCGATCCTGATCCGCCACGTGGAGATGTTCCAGTGGCGCGAGATCACCGTCGGCGGGGCCACGCACTATGAACTCGACTGGGTCGATCGTCCGGTCGATGCCACGAATTTCGCCAAGCCCGCCGGTCACGTGAACCCGGGCGCCTTCCCCATCCAGGGGCGCCAGTTCGAGGCGGGCGAGGTGAAGCTCGGTAACTTCAAGCTCTCCGAAACAGTCCTGCGCGCCTTCCCAGGCCGTGTGAATGTTTCGCCGGACGAGAAGGCACTGCCACCCAACCTGGCCGCCACGTTCCAACGCGTCGGCGACGCCCTGGTCACGAGCAGCAAGCCGGCGAATCCTCGCCTCGGCGACCTGCGCGTCAGCTGGGAGGCGGTGCCGTTGCAATCGATGACGGTGCTTGCCCGCATCGACGGCGACACGCTCGTGCCGGCCACGCCAAGCCGCGAGGGAGACGACGGTTTCGATGTCCAGGTAGGCGAGCGCAGCCTGCTCGATGTCTTGCCGGCGCTGCCGGAGCCACCACAAGCGGTACTGCTGACCCGCATCGCCGCGTTCGTACTGGCGACGCTGGGTGCGTTCCTGCTCGCATGCACCAGCCGCCTGCGTCGCGATCCGTTGTTCGCGATCGGCATCGGCGCGGTCGTCGTGCCGGCCGTTGCGGGTGTCATGTGGCTCGCTGGCGACGCCATGGCGGCCAGCGTATGGTTACTTGTAGCCGTGCTCGGTGCGGGGCTCGCCATCTGGCGTGTCCAGCAGCACACGGCACCGAACATGAAGTGATTCCAGGGGGAACGGGGCGATGCGGATCACCGGACTTTACGCGGCACTGCTGACCTTGCTCATCCTGGGCCTGGCCGCGCGCGTGATGTGGCTTCGACGGCGCACCCGCATCGGCCTGGGTGACGGTGGCGATCGCAGTGTGGCTTGCGCCGTGCGTACCCACGGCAATGCCACGGAATACGTGCCGCTGGCGCTCATCCTTTTGTTGGTGCTCGAACTCAACCAGACCTTGCCGATGCTTTTGCATGCGTTCGGCATCGCGCTGCTGGTGGCACGCATCGTCCATGCGAGTGGATTGTCGAAGACCCCGGGATACTCGCCCGGCCGCGCGGTCGGCGCGGCACTGACTCTGCTTGTGATCGCCGTGATGGCGCTGATGCTGATCTGGCAATACGTGGTGATCCACGTCATCGCCCCGTCGCTGGTGTAGCGAGCGCCTCGCGGGTGGGAGCGCACCTTGCGCGCTCCCACAGGATGCCGCTTATCAAGCCTCGGCTTCGACGACCGCCGTGCCGTCCGCGAACGAATAGACGTGATCGGCCCAGCTGGCCGCTTCCACGTACATCGCCGCCATCGTATGCACGTGCTGTTCGCGCAACGCGGAATCGCTTTCCACTTCGCCCTGTTCCCAGTGACGGATCTGGTCGAGGATCTGCGCGAATGGACCCGTGCCTTCGAGCAACGCCTCGCGGATCTCGATGGCGAGCGGGAGGTGCTCGAGCACATAGGCCATCGACACGTTCATCAACGTGTCGAGGAGCGAGAACAGGCCGGCCGTGAAGGCCATTTCCTGAAGCTCGGGTTTGACCGCGCGGGCGAGCTTTTCGCACATGTGCGCACGAATCAGCGCGAGACGCAGGAGTTCTGGCGGGCGCTCGTCCATGCCCGACACGGCCATGGTGAAAATCCAGTTGCGCATGCGGTTCACGCCGAAGAACACCGCTGCCTGTTCCACCGACTTCAGCTGGCGGGGCAGGGCGAAGTAGGCGGAGTTCACGCAACCCAGCAGCTTGTAGCTGAGGATGGCGTCGTCGCGAATGATCTTGCCGAGTTCGACCGGGCCGTTTTCCGGATCCTGCAGCGCGCCCATCAGGCGAAGCACGCCGAGCTTGCTCGGGGTCAGGCGCGGCATGTCCACGCGTTCCGGCTTGAGCAGGTACTTGCCCTGGAATCCGTCGACGTCCTGGTCGGCGTAGTCGATGAAGGTCTCGTGCGTATCGACGCCGGTGACGATCACCTTCACCCCGAACGCGTGGACATAGTCCATGTGCGCCCGTGCCGCGACAGGATGCCTGTGATCGACGGCTACCTTGGCGAACTGCACGATGCGCAGCAATGCGTCGACACCCGCGCGATGTTCAGGATCGGCGGGCAGGTTGAAGTCTTCGAGCATGAACAGGCAGCCGTGGCTCTTGAGCTCACGGAGCTTGACCAGCAGTTGTTCGTCGGTGCCGACGTCGGCGCTGATGCTGGCGCCAAGGCGTGCGTTGTGGCGGAGGATGTCCGCGTGCTGCAGAAGCAGGTCGCGCGACATGTGCAGGAACGCGCGGTTGTCGCGAACGAGTCGCTTGAGGCTGCCGTCGGCGATCGCGCTCAGCGTCGCCTGGGTATGGGCGAGAGCGGCGGCGTCGATGTCACTGCCCACGGGGCGCGGAAAAAGCAGTTCGTATGCGAACAGTGACTGCTTCTTGTCGAGGATGGGAACACGGACGATGGGGAGGATGCCGTCGTCGTTCACCGCTGCCGGCTGGGGTTGTACTGCCATTGCTTCCTTCTTGCGCCGTCTGGGTGAGCCTGTGGGATTCGCTTCTTCGTCGCGGTCAAACCTGTGCAAGGGTCGCGGAACGAAGGTTCACTTTCGCGACGCCGTTGGGTCCGTAGGTGGAGGCCCCCGGCGACTCGCCTGAAATCAGGGCAAGCGCCTGTCGAACGTGGCCGATGCGCTGACCGACGATGCGGCCGTTCACTTCGTTGAGCTGCCTGCATTCGCGCAGGCGCTCGAGTGTAGGTGCCCAACGGGGATCGTTGAGGCTGTCGACACCGGCGGCTGCGCCGAGCTGGCGGCGCTCGATGTCGAGTTTGTCGATACGGTCGAGCAGCTTGCCCTTCGTCTTGCCCACCGTTTCAAGCGCGGCGGGATCGGCCTGGCCGAGCACCATGCGCTCTTCGATCAGGCTCGCGTGCAGCGAGTCGACCTCACGGGCGAGGTCGGCCATGACGGCGACCAGCGCTGCGTCGAAGTCCGGGCCGAGCGACGTGCTCATGCCTTGGCGCCACCGATCTGGCCTTCCATCGCAAGAAACTTGCTGGCGATGGCCTGGGCGTCGGGCTTGTAGGTGCCATCGGCCACGCGCGAGCGGATTTCTTCCACGCGCTTGGTATCGATGCCATCGCCACGGCTGGCGGCGTCGAGCGCCTTGGCCGAGTCGGTGATCTTGACGCTGTCGTCGCTCGGGCGCACCGGGCTGGCGCCCTGTGCCGAGCCCGCGGAACCGGTGGCCGGGTTCTGGGTGCGAAGCTGCACCTGCGGCTGCGGGGCCTGGATGCCGGGTTTGATCGTCGTCGTCATGGGTGTATCCCTCGGAGCATTGTTCCGTCAGACCCTTTATCGGCGGTCCGCCGGCGAACTTTAACTGGCCCTAGGCCGCGAAGTGTGACCTGGTTTGGATTTTGTTCATGGCAGCACCGCGACGGTGCCGGGGCCACTGACGATCGCGTCGAGCACCTTGCCCGACGTGGCGTTGCGTACCTTCAGCCTTGCCCCCGTGTCACCGGCGCCCAGCGCGACGCCGTCGGCGTGGATAGTGACGCCCTCGACGGTGGCCTCCATGCTTACCGCGTCGCCGATGCGCACGGCCTGGCGGCCGGCGAGCATGCCCGGAGTGAGAACGGTGCCGGCGCTGAGCGGGCGAGCCAGGGCACGCCCGCCGATCTGTCCGATGTCCGCGACATAGCCATAGGCCAGGCCGGTGACGTCGCGCTCCTCGGTATGCACGTCGGCGGCGCCGATACCATCGCCACGGGTGAGCGGCCGGCTGGTGACCAGCACATGGGTGACCATCTTGACCCGTACCGGTACGCGCACCGTCCAGCCGCCCGGGACGGGGCAGTGTACGGTGACGCTGACGCGCGCGCCGAGCGGGCGGTTACCCGGTAGCGATGCCTCGAGCGGTGCGGCACAGTCGGCCAGTTGCAGGCGGCTGTCCAGCGCGCCGGCTTCCGTGCTCATGCGCGAGCCGGGCAGGGCGCGATGCTGTTGCAGCCAGTCCGCGGCGGCGGCACGCACCGACTCCAGCGACTGCGTGGCCGCCGCGTCGGGCGGGCAGACAAGCAGGACGCTGAAAGCGAGGCCGGCGACGAGGAAGCGTTGGATCACGCAGCGCGCTCCGCGAGCGACGCCGAGAGGCCCTGGGTGATGGCGTCGAGTTCCCTGGTCAGGCCGGGAAGCATGTGGCCTGCGTCGGCATGGCGGCCTTCGCCCAGCGTGATCGCGTATTGCGAAGCCAGGACCGAGAAGCGTTCTCCCGCCGCACGGATGGCGTCGGCGGATTCGTCCGGCCGGCGTGCGCGGAACTGTTCGATGCAACGCATCATCGGCGTCGTGTCGAGCCAGCGGCGATCGAGGCTGGCCGGATCGCGCGAGGCGAGCTCGAGGGCGTAACGCAGGCCCTGGCTGGCTTCGCGAATCATCTGGCTGAGGCTGGCGGCGTCGAGGTTGCCCTCGGTTTCAAGCTTCGCAAGGCTGAGCCGGTGGGCGAGCACCCCGGCGCGCGCCGCGGCGTCGGCCTGGCGGCGGGCTTCGTTGGTGACCCGGCCGAGCGTGGACTGCGTGGCCTGGATCGCCGCGATGCGGCCCTGCAGGGCGCCCATGCCTTCGCGTGCGGCTTCGAGGCTGCCACGCGCGCCGCGCACCGCGTCGTCCACGCGGCCCAGCGAAGCCTGCATGCCGGCGATTCCGGATTGCGACTGGTCGAGGCGGCGAAGGCTCGTCTGCACGGCATCGTCGAGATGACCGGAGAACTCGCCCACGGCCTGGGTGACCTGGTCGATCTCGGCAGTTGCCTGCGTCGTCTTTTCTGCCAGCTGCTTCACTTCATCGGCGACGACGGCGAAACCACGGCCGGCTTCACCGGCGCGTGCCGCCTCGATCGCGGCGTTGAGGGCCACGAGGTTGGTCTGGTGTGCGATGTCCTGCACCGTGGCCGTCAGTTTGCGGATGGCGGTGAAGTATTCGGCGAACTGGGCATGGTTGCGGCTCATGCCCGAGAGGGCGCTGCGCAGCAGGCGAAGCTGGCCGTCGAGTTCGGCCGACGTGGCCTGGCCCTGCGTGCCGGCGTCCGCCATTCCGGCGACGCCCGCATGCGCCTGGTCGAGCGCCGTCGTAATCCTGGCGCTGGATTCCGTCAAACGACCGGCGGTGTCGCGCGCGCCTTCGACCGCCGTGCCCAACTCCTGCAAGGTGGTGCCGAGGGCCTGGGCATTGGTCAGCACCATGCCCTGCTGCTCGATCGCCTGGATCGTCGTGGCCGCCGCGGTGCGTGGCTCGGCAGGCTTGAGCAGGGCGCCCAGCGCGCTGGCAGCCGCGGGATACTGCGCGGCGAGCGCGCGGACACGCGCTGCATCGCCCGTCGCGGCGGCATGGGCGAGGAGGCGGACGTGCTGGCTCCAGAGGAGGGTCATGATTTCGCTTTCGCTTATTCGGTGGGTCGCCCCTCTACATCGGTCGGGAGCGTGACTTCTTGAGCCAAGCAATCGTCGTGCCATGCCGCGCCTATGCGGCGGTCGCTTCGTTGGAGGCCTTCACTGACGACTTTCTATGCGAGCTTCCTGTGGGAGCCGCTTCAGCGGCGATGGTGCTTGCCATGACCTTGCCCGCTGCCGCGGGATCGCCGCTGAAGCGGCTCCCACAAGTTCCACAGACCAAGTGGTCCCACCAGCCAGGTGGTCCTACGGGTTAAGCGGTTGCGAGAATTGCCTGCACGCGTCCTATAGGAATTCCGTTCGTGGCCGATACGCTTCGCGACACCTTATAGATGCCCTTGCAGCCCATGGCCCGACCGCTTCTCGATACCGTGGAAACCTTCACCCGCCTGGCGGGCCACAACCGCGTGGCCATGCTGTTGTTCCGGCTGGGTGATCGCCAGGCCTTCGGCATCAACGTGTTTAAGGTGCGCGAGGTGCTGCGCCGGCCGCGGCTGGAGCGTATGCCGAGCATGCATGATCTCGTCGCCGGGAGCTTCGACTACCGGGGCAGCACCATCCCGGTGATCGACCTGGCCGCCGCGATGGGCTATCCGCCGCTTGCCTCAGTGGACACCGCGCACCTGATCGTCACCGAATTCAGCCGCTCGGTGCAGGGCTTCCTGGTCTCGGACGTGGACCGTATCGTCCATGTGGACGGCGCCAACATGGCGGCGCCTCCCGCCGCGCTGGGCTACGGCCCGCGCGTCAACGCCGTGACCCGCCTCGACGGCGACCTGCTGGCCGTGGTCGACGTGGAACAGGTGCTTGCCAGCGTCGACCCGCGCGCCGTCGAACTGTCCGACCGCGTGCAGCACGCCACGCAGGAGCGGCAGCCCGTGAATGGCCGGGTGCTGGTGGTGGACGACTCGCTCGTCGCGCGCACGCAGCTGGTCGACCTCTTCCGCAAGATGGATATCGAATGCGTCGTGGCGAAGGACGGCAGCGAAGGGCTCGACGTCCTGCGCACCCTCATGATGGGCCCTGCGGCCGACCGCATCGACCTGGTGGTGTCCGATATCGAGATGCCCTCGATGGACGGCTACGCCCTGACCCGGGCCATCCGTGAAGATGCCCAGCTGCGCCATGTGAAGGTGCTGCTGCACAGCTCGCTGAGCGGTGTATTCAACGAGGCGATGGTGGACCGCGTCGGCGCCGACCGCTTCATCGCGAAGTTCCAGCCCGATGTGCTGGCCACCGCCGTGCTCGAGTTGCTGCCCGCCTGAACCCCTGACGGATGCCGTCAGTGATGTGACGCGGGCACGCGTCGGAATTCCGGCGCTACCCCGGCCACCGGCCTGAAATCCTTCCCGAAACGGCGCCACAGCGCCGTTTCACATGTGCCCGCCATGCGTGGCACGCGAATTGCTCAACCCCTCGGGCCAAGGTCACGAGAGGGTTCGAGCCCATGATCGACACAAAATCCGATGCATTGTTCGGCGTCCACGCCCAGGCCCTCGGTCTGTGGCAGAGCCGTGCCGAGGTGATTTCCTCGAACCTCGCCAACGCCGACACCCCGGGCTTCCTCGCCCGCGACCTCGATTTCCGCAAGGTGATGGCCGCCGCGACCAACGCGTCCGAGGGAAACACCCTGCAGATGACCGCGACTGACGCCGGGCACATCGGCGGCAACCCGGCGGTCGCCATGGCCGATGCCAACAAGCTCGCGTATCGCACCGAGACGCAGCCGACGATGGACGGCAACACGGTCGACACCCAGGTGGAGCAGGCCCAGTTCGCGGCCAACGCCATCCATTACCAGGCGTCGCTCGGCTTCATCAACGGTTCGATCCACACCATGCGTCTCGCCATCACAGGGACCGCCTCATGAGCTTGCTCAAGATCTTCGACGTTGCCGGGTCCGGCATGTCCGCGCAGTCCGCGCGCCTCAACACCACCGCCAGCAACATGGCCAACGCCGACAGCCTTGCCAGCAGCGAGGCGGGCGCCTACCACGCCAAGCAGCCGCTGTTCTCGGCGATCCAGCAGCAGGTCAACGGACAGATGGAAAACGGCGGCGTGCGCACGCTCGGCGTCACTGAAAGCCAGGCGCCGATCCAGTCGCGCTTCGAACCATCCAATCCGCTCGCCGACGCCAATGGCTACGTGTACTCGAGCAACGTCAACCCGGTCGACGAGCTGGTCAACATGATCTCCGCGTCGCGCTCCTACCAGAACAACGTCGAAGTCATGAACAGCGCGAAGCAGCTCATGCAGAAGACGCTGGACCTCGGCAAGTAAGGATTTTCCATGGCAGTCGATTCCGTCAACGGCAGCTCATCGTCGTCCCAGTCCTCTTCCGGCCAGCTGCAACAGCAGACGTTGAGCCAGTCGGACTTCCTGAAGCTGATGGTCACGCAGATGACCAACCAGGACCCGACCAAGCCGATGGACTCCACCCAGATGGTGGCCCAGATGGCGCAGTTCTCCCAGGTGGCCGCCACGCAGGAACTGCAGCAGTCGTTCGACACGCTGGCGACGAACCTCAGCGGCGACCAGTTCGTCCGCGCGGCGACGCTGGTCGGCCAGGAAGTCCTGGTGCCGTCCGCGGCCGGCAAGCTGACCGATGGCCAGCTGGGCGGCGCGGTGAACGTGGGTACTTCCGGCACCTACGTGAACGTGCAGATCAAGGATTCCAGCGGCAACGTGGTCCGCACCATTTCGCTTGGCCAGCCGGATGCCGGCCTCGTCCAGTTCTCGTGGGACGGCAAGTCCGACGACGGCACGCAACTGGATGACGGCGTTTACCAGATGTCCGCTACTTCCGGCGGCGACGCGATCGATACCTTCGTTCGCGGCAAGGTGGAAGGCGTGGGTGCTTCCGGCACCGACGGTACGTATTTGCAGGTAGCCGGCTACGGCGGCGCCCTGCTCAGTCAGATCGCGCAAATCCTGTAAGCCCAGCAAGGACAACCACCATGCCATTCGACATCGCTCTAAGCGGCATCGCCGCGGCGTCTACCGACCTCGAAGTCACCGCGAACAACATCGCCAACGTCAACACCGTGGGCTTCAAGGGCTCGCGCGCCGAGTTCTCGCAGGTCTACTCGGTCGCCGGCAACAATCTTTCCGCCAACGTCACCGGCAACGGTGTCCGCCTGACCAACATCGCGCAGCAGTTCAGCGACGGCGATCCCACGCAGACGGGCAACTCGTACGACTTCGCGCTGAGCGGCCCTGGGTTCTTCACCCTGCGCGACGGCGCGGGCTACTCGTACACGCGCGCGGGCAACTTCCATCCCGATGCCAACGGCAACATCGTCAACGCGACGGGCCAGTTCGTGCAGGCGTATCCGCCGACCGCCACGGGCGGCTTCGACATCAGCGCGCTGTCGGACCTGAAGATCACCACGGGCACCAGCCCAGCGAAGGCCAGCACGAACGTCGCCCTGACCGCCAACCTGTCCTCCAGCGACACGGTACCGACCGGCGGCGCGTTCGATCCGACCAACGACAAGACCTACAACTACATGTCGACGTTCCAGTCGTACGACTCGCTGGGCGCGACGCATACGACGAACCTGTATTACGTCAAGGATGCGACCAATCCGAACGCGTGGAACGCCTACATGACCGTCGACGGCACGCAGGTCGGCGGTGCCCAGCCGATCGCCTTCAGTTCGGGCGGTGCGCTGACCACGCCGGCGAATGCCAAGCTCGACTTCGGTGCGGTGTCGCCCAACCCGGGTGCCGCACCGATGGACGTCACGGTCGACCTGAGCAAGGTGACCCAGTTCGGTGACACCTACGCGACGACGGCGGCGACGCCGGACGGCTATGCGGCCGGCAAGTTCTCCAACATCGACGTCGCGAAGGACGGCACCGTCTCGGCGGTGTACTCCAACAACGTGACCATTCCGCTCGGCCAGCTGGCGATCGCCACGTTCGCCAACAACCAGGGCCTGCGCCAGCTCAACGACACCAACTGGGTCCCGTCGTCCGAGTCGGGTCAGGCGATCCGCGGCGTGGCCAATACGGGCGACGTGGGTTCGGTGCAGGCGGGCGAGCTGGAATCGTCGAACACCTCGGACCTGACGGCCCAGCTGGTCAACATGATCAAGGCGCAGCGCAACTACCAGGCGAACGCCCAGGTCATCTCGACCGACGACCAGCTGACCCAGACCATCATCAACATCCGTAACTAAGCGTGATCGCGGGCGCGGCCTGATCGCCGCGCCCGCACCCGACGGCTCTCAAGGATCCCGCCATGGACCGCTCCGTATACGTCGCGATGACCGGTGCCACGCAAGTCATGCGTGCCCAGGCCGAAGTCGCGCACAACCTCGCCAACGCCAACACCGCCGGATTCAAGGCGGAGCTGTCCGCGTTCCAGAGCCTGCCCGTCCAGGGCGATGGCCTGCAGACGCGTATCAACGGGGTGGCGCAGGGCACGGGCTGGGACATGACCAACGGCAACCAGATGCAGACGGGCAACGACCTCGACGTGTCGGTCCAGGGCGATGGCTGGATCGCCGTGCAGACGCCTGACGGCACCGAAGGCTACACGCGTGCGGGCAATCTCCGTATCGACGCCGACGGTTTGTTGACGGATGCGCGTGGCAATGCCGTCCTCGGCGGCGGCGGTCCCATCACGATCCCGCAATCCTCCACCGTGAAGATCGGCTCGGACGGCACGATTTCCGTGGTGCCGCTCGGCGAATCGCCGGCCACGGTCGCCACCACCGACCGCATCAAGCTCGTCAACCCTGGCAACGACCAGCTCACCTATGCCGCCGACGGCCTGATGCACATGAAGGACGGCACGCAGGCGCCCGCCGACGCGAATGTGAAGGTCGTCTCCGGCGCCCTTGAATCGAGCAACGTCAATCCTTCCGACGTGCTGGTGAAGATGATTTCGCTGTCCCGCGAATTCGAAATGCAGGTCCGTTCGATCAAGACCGCCGACGACAACGCCCAGTCGGCATCGAAATTGCTACAGGTGGGGTAACCATCGCCACGCGACGCAAAACCGTCGCCGGCACGTAAAGCGCTCGCGCGCAGGAGTCAACGATGTTCACGTCCCTCTGGATCGCCAAGACCGGCCTCGATGCGCAGCAGACGCGCATGGACGTCGTGTCGAACAACCTGGCCAACACGAACACAACGGCGTTCAAGCGCTCGCGTGCCGAGTTCGAAGACCTGGCTTACCAGAACCGCGGCCAGGCTGGCGCACAGACGACCGAACAGACCCAGTCACCGACCGGCTTCATGATCGGTACCGGTGTGCGCGTGGTGGGCACGCAGAAGATGTTCGAGCAGGGCGGCGTGCAGCAGTCCGACAATCCGCTGGACATGCGCGTGGATGGCCGCGGCTTCCTGCAGGTGACGCTGCCGGACGGCACCGTCGGCTATACGCGCGACGGCGCGCTCAAGCAGGACCAGGACGGCCAGATCGTCACCAACGACGGTTATCCGATCGAACCGGCGATCACCATCCCGGCCAACGCGAAGACGATCAGCATCGGCAAGGACGGCACGGTCAGCGTGACGACGGCGGCCAATGCCACCTCGCAGACCATCGGTACGATCCAGCTCGCCGACTTCGTGAATCCCGCCGGCCTCGAGCCGCGTGGCGACAACATGTACCTCGAAACCGCCGCCAGTGGCGCGCCGCAGACGGGTACCGCCGGCCTCAACGGACTCGGCACCATCGAACAGAACTCCCTCGAAACGTCGAACGTCAACGTGGTCGAGGAAATGGTGAACATGATCGAGACGCAGCGCGCCTACGAGATGAACTCGAAGGCGATCTCCGCGGCCGACCAGATGCTCCAGTTCATCTCCAACAAGACCTGAGACACGTCATGAATCGTCACTTCGTCCGCATCCTCATCGCCGCGCTGCCGCTTGTCGCGCTTGGCGGCTGCGCGATCGTGCCGCCCACGCCGAAGCCCATGTACACGGCGACGCTCCCCGTCGAACCCGCCGCGCAGCCGCAGGCCACGGGCTCCATCTATGCCGACCAGCAGTCGATGGAACTGTTCGCGGATCCGCGCGCGCATCGCATCGGCGACATCCTGACCATCACGCTTGTCGAAGCCACGCAGGCCAGCAAGAAGGCCGCGACCAGCACGAGCAAGAAGAACGGCAACACCATCACTTCACCGACACTGCTCGGCCAGGGCCTCAAGATCGGGGGCAAGACCGCCGACAGTTCGCTGGCCAGCAACAATGCGTTCGCCGGCGACGGCTCGAGCGAGCAGAGCAACCAGCTCAACGGCGAGATCACCGTCACGGTCGCGCAGCGCCTGTCCAATGGTGCACTGGTCGTGCGTGGCGAGAAGTGGCTGACGATCAACCAGGGCGAGGAACTCGTCCGCATCTCCGGCATCGTCCGTCCGCAGGACATCGGCAACGACAACATCGTGGCGTCCAGCCGCGTCGCCGACGCCCGCATCGAATACGTGGGCAAGGGCACGCTGGCCGATTCGAACACGCGTGGCTGGTTGTCGCGCTTCTTCGACTCGAAGTGGATGCCGTTCTGATGAACGTCACCCATCGCCTTCGCAACATCCTCCGCAGCGCCATCGCCGTGCTGGCGCTGGGCGCCATCGTGCCCGCGCACGCCGACCGTATCCGCGACCTGGTACAGGTCGGGGGCGTGCGCAGCAACCAGTTGATCGGCTATGGACTGGTCGTGGGTCTCGACGGCAGTGGCGACCAGACGAGCCAGGCTCCGTTCACGACGCAGAGCCTGGAGAACATGCTTCAGCAGTTCGGCGTGAACGTGCCGGCCAACGTGCGCCCGCAGCTGAAGAACGCCGCCGCCGTGACCATCACCGCCGAGCTGCCGCCGTTCGCCAAGCCCGGTCAGCGCATCGACGTGACCGTGGCCTCCATCGGTAACGCGAAGAGCATCCGTGGCGGCGAACTGCTGATGTCGCCGTTGAAGGGTGCCGATGGCCAGGTCTACGCGATCGCGCAGGGCAGCGTCGTGGTCGGCGGTGTCAGTGCGCAGGGCAAGAGTGGTTCCAGCGTGCAGGTGAACATTTCCGCCAGCGGCCGCATTCCCGGTGGCGCGAGCATCGAGCGCAGCGTGGCCTCGTCGTTCGACAAGGGCGGCGATCTCATGCTCAACCTCAATACGGCCGACTTCACCACGGCCGCTCGTATCGCGCAGGCCGTGAACCAGAACTTTGGCGCGGGCACGGCCAACGCCCTGGATTCGGGCTC
>DATNJP010000234.1:0-3509 GCA_035603855.1 Luteibacter sp.
ATCGCGGACGCCGCCGATCTGCGTGCGCAGCCGTTCGACGATGGGGTCGGTCACCGCGCGGCCGTCCGCGTGCGCCAGTAGTCCTGCGGGTAGAGCAGAGTGGGCTGGCGCGGTTCGGGTGGCTGGCGTCCGTTCTGCAGCGCGTTCAGCGTCGGCGCATCCCAGATCATCAGCCAGCCGGTCCGCGAGGGCTGGATGAGTCGCGCATAGCGGAACGCGTTCGCAGGGGGATGCTTCGCGTACGACACCACCACCCCGTTGGGATGGTGCCGGGCGAAATCGTCGAGCGCGTCGCCGTCGTGCACGACATCGTCGTCGTCCTCGTCCACCTGGGTGGGCATGCCGGGCGCGACCTTGATCCGCGCGATCGAATGCATGAGGCGGCCGGCGAAATGGTACTGGCCGTTGTACGAGACGCCGAGGTTGCCGATGGGACGCCCGGCGGCATCGGCCTGGCCGAGATACAGCGCGGCGGGAGTGAGGTCGTAGCGATACCAGAGGCCCAGCGTGAACAGCGCATTGAGCGCCA
The DNA here is from genome assembly GCA_035603855.1 of Luteibacter sp. Lineage (GTDB taxonomy): Bacteria > Pseudomonadota > Gammaproteobacteria > Xanthomonadales > Rhodanobacteraceae > Luteibacter. The sequence continues at coordinate 530 of DATNJP010000234.1, forward strand.
CCGTGCCGATCAGTCCGGCGAAGGCCAGGCGGCGCATCTCACCACGGCCGCGAAGCAGCAGCAGCGCGCCAAGCACGATGAAGATCACGCCGAAGAAGCGCGCATAGGGCGCCATGCCCACCAGCCAGATGTTGTCCGGGAAGCGCGACGGCACCACCGACGGCATGGCGAACAGCACGATGGCGAGGATGAAGGCGCCGGCGGAAAGCGGCCACGTGCCTAACGCGTAATGCGAGGCGAGACCCTTGTGCCGCTCGCGCAGGTCGGCGACCGATGCGGCGACCAGCATGGTGACGCCGGCCAGTTCCGGCAGCACGTAGTACAGCTGCTTGCCGGTGATCAGCGAGAACGTGAGGAGAGTCGGCACGAGCCACGCGACGAGGAAGCGCAGCCCCGGTTCGAGCGGCTGGCGCATCAAGGCGACGAAGAGCGGCCCCCACACCAGCAGCACCAGCAGTTTTTCGAGCCAGCCCGGAAAGTGTGCGAACGCGGCCGATACGAGCAGCAGCACCAACGCCACGCCCACGCCAACCAGCGTGGCGCCCGTGCCCGGACGCCACGGACGACGGAACAAGGTGGTGGGCACCGCCACGATGCCGCGCAACCAGCCGCTCAGCGGGAACAGGAGCATCGGCAGGAAGACCAGGTAGTACCAGGCCGGGTGGGCGTGGTTCTGCAGGTCCTGCGCTTTCGTGTCGACGACGCGGCCGGCGGTCTGGGTAAAGAACAGGCGCTGGCGATAGGCCTCGCCACCGGCCTCTCCTGCCGGAATCGCCCATGCGATCAGGATGGCGAAGCCGAGCACGAGGCCCAGCACACCGAAGCCATACCAGCGTGCCTTGTTCTGGCGTGCCCAATCGTTCCACAACGGGCCGAGCAGCAGCGGGAACAGCACGTGCACCGCCATCACCGGTCCCTTGGTGAGCAGGCCGGCACCGACCAGCACGCCGAACAACCACCAACGCGGTTCGGCGCGGGTGGCGGTCGGGGTGAGGCAGAGCAGCGCGGACAGCACCCAAACGACGAGGAGCACCTCGTACATGATCTGCAGGCCGAACAGGAACGAGTAGGCCAGCGCCATCAACAACCACGGCGTGGCTTTCGCCACCCACGGCCGGGTGGGGAACAAGCGGCCCGCCAGCACCGAGGCCAGCACCAGCTGCGTGCCGCCGAAGATCACTTCGAGAATGCGCGGCCAGACATCGCTCACGCCGAACACGGCCCAGCCGGCGTGGATCATCCAGAACAGCAGCGGCACTTTCTCGCTGTAGGGCTCGCCGTTGATGTGCGGGACCAGCCAATGCCCATGCGCCCACATTTCCCAGGCGACGGCCAGCGTCCGCGTGGAAAACATCGGCATCGGACCATGCGCGAAGATGGCGAGCAGGGCCATCGCGGCCCATAGCGGAAGCCAGGGCCAAAGGGCGCGGAGATGTTCCGATCGGGTATAGGCGCTGTTGGACAAGGGCGTCGTCACCGTTAAAGGATCATGAATTCTAAACGCATGATCGCGGGAATGGCTGACTTTAGTCGTACCGCCCGGCTTGTCGCGGCGGCGTCGACGATCCCCCGAACGATGGCGTCAGCGCTGGAGCAGATCGTCGATGGCCCGGCCAAGGCGCTGCGGGAAGCCCGCCTGGTTGGCTTCATACCAGCGTCGCGCCGCGTCGCCCAGCGCATGCGCCTGGTCGTCGGTCATGCGGACGATGTGCTCGACGCAGGCTTCCAGCGCTTCTTCGTCGAACTGCCACAGGGTCGCCGCGTTGAGCGTGCCGTTTTCGTGCGCCGCCACGCGGATGCCGCGGTCGTCGGTGACCAGCTCGTTCATCGGCGCACCATCGGTGGCTAGCACGACCGCGCCGCAGCTCATCGCCTCGACGATGTAATGGCCCCAGCCCTCGGCTTCCGAAAGGCACAGATGGAAGAGGTGGGCATTCTGCAGGCGCCGGATGTCCTCGATGTTCGAGAGGAAGGTCACCTGGTGATCGAGGTTGGGAGCCGCGGGAGGCCGGTTGGGCGCGGCCACCGATGGGGATTGCAGCACGTGTAGCGTTGGCCACTCCGGATGCTTGCGCCATACCTCGAGCAGCCGTTCCGTCCCCTTCATGCGGCTGCCGCCGGCCAGGTGAAGGAAAGCCCGGTCGCGCGGGATACCCTCGCGGCGGCAGTCGGTGCTGATGAAGCCGATCTGCGCCGTCTGCAAACCGAGCCCCTGGAACGTGATCCGCGCGCTGTCGGTCTTGCACAGGATCGTGTCGAAGCGATGCAGGTGACGGCGATCGCGCCGGCTCAGCCATTCCGGATGCGGAATCAGCGCATTGCGCCGGGACATGCCGAGGTAGCCGGGGTGGACGTGCTCGATGGTGAGGCCCAGGTCGTAACGGAACGGACCGCGGCCCGTGAGCCAGCGCAGGCGCATCGCCAGGGTCTTGCCCCAGGCACGCCAGGGCAAACCATGGTTGCGCTGGGGTGTGCGGGTGACCGTGACCTCGTGCCCCAGGTTGCGCAGCGCGTCTTCGAAAAGACGGATGTCGTGCGTGAGCCCGCGGCCGTTGTCCCAGGCAATGAGGTTGATCGACGCCATGACTCAATGGACCTTGATGGTGGGGGTGCGCAAGGCAAGCGTACGCCCGATGTAGACGGCAAGGCCGAGGGTCAGGAAGAAGTAGAGCGAATGAGGCATGGCGCGATAGAACACGTTGTCGGTGAGGCCGCAAAGCGCATACATGCAGACGGTGCTCAGCCCCGCGCTTGCTGGCATCGCGATGGCGTTGTCGGCGTGGAAGGCGTGCCGACCAAAGAAGGCGATGGTGCTACCGAACAGCAGGATCAGGACGAGCAGTCCCGGCACGCCACCCGTCACCGCCCACTCGAGGTATTCGCTGTGCGGATGGTCGTAGCGCTCGACGGTGGCATTGACCTTGCCCTCGGCGATGCGCTCGCGAGCGAAGTCGCCGAACTGGTTCAGGCCCACGCCCGC
>DATNJP010000235.1:0-7408 GCA_035603855.1 Luteibacter sp.
CGGCGGCCGGTCAGGCATCAGCGGTCGCTGGGGACGGTGACGCCCACGAAGCGCGTGGAATCGTCCCGGCGGACCAGCAACATGGCGGTGTCGCCCGCCTTGATCCCCTTCACGGCCTCGCGGAACGCGGCGGCGCTGCCGACACGCTTCTGGTTGACCATGAGAATGACATCGCCCGATTGCAGGCCGGCTCCCGCCGCCGCGCGGCCGGTGACCTTGCTGACGAGGACGCCCTCGCCCGCCTTGAGGCCGAGTTCCGAGCGGGCCGAGGCATCGATGTCCTGGACGGACATGCCCAGGGCCGCAGCCGAACCGCCCGCCGAGTTCTCGTCACCGCCACCCGCCGCGGCCAGGGCGTTCTTGTCGCGCGGAAGCTCGCCCACCTTCACATCGACGGTCTGTTTCTTGTGATCGCGGAGGATTTCGACCTTCGCCATCGATCCGGGCTTGGTGATGCCAACGAGCGGCGGCAGGTCGGCGGACTGGGTGATCGGCGTTCCGTTGAACGAGAGGATCACGTCACCCTGCTTCAGGCCGGCTTTCTCGGCACCGCTACCCGGCGTGACCTGTGCGACCAGTGCGCCATTCGCATCCGGCAGGTCGAGGTTCTTTACGAACTGGTCGACGGGCTGCACGGTGACGCCGAGCAAGCCGCGTGACACGTAGCCCTTTTCCTTGATCTGCTGGACGACGTTCATGGCGACGTCGATCGGGATCGAGAACGAGAGGCCCTGGTAACCGCCCGAGGTGGAGTAGATCTGCGAGTTCACGCCGATCACCTGGCCTTGCAGGTTGAACAACGGACCGCCCGAGTTGCCGCGGTTGATCGGCACGTCGGTCTGGATGAAGGAGGTATAGGGCTGGTCGCCACTACCGAGGTTGCGGCCCACCGCGCTGATGATGCCGTGGGTCACCGTGGCATCGAGGCCGAAGGGCGAACCGATAGCCAAAGCCCACTGACCACGCTTCACCGTGCGGGAATCGCCGATGGTGACGGCGGGCAGCGAACCACCATCGATCTTGAGCAGCGCGATGTCGTACTGCGGGTCCTTGCCCACCACCTTGGCGGTGAATGTACGACGGTCTTGCAGACGGACCTTCACTTCATCCGCCTCGTCGACGACGTGGTCGTTGGTGAGGATATAGCCGTCCGCGGAAATGATGAAGCCCGAACCCAGCGAGGTCTGTTCGCGCGGCTGCATGGGAACGCCCGGCATGCCGAAGAAGCGGCGCAGCAGTTCTTCCTGGTCGTCGGGGGCGGCGTCGGGCCCACCGCGGGCCTTGCGTGCCGCGCCGGTGGTCTTCGCCTCGACGTGAACCACCGCGGGCGCGTTCTTTTCGACGATACCGGTGAAATCCGGCAGGGATTGCGCCTGCACACCTGCGGTTGCCAGGACAAGCGCGCCACCCATGAGCGCGCGTGCATGCCAGAGAGCCATCGATTTCCTCCTTTTTACATAGCCACGGCTGCCCGTGCGGGATTAACCCGCACGGATCGTTACAAATAAGGGAGTGCGCGCCGGGGACGGTCGGCGCGCAGGCACGCGCCGCGGCTTAACGAGCCTGCGACGCGACCGGCTGCACATAGCGACTGCCGTCAGGACGGATCAGCAGCATGTAGCCATTGCTTTCCGGAGCGGCAGCGGCCCGGGCGCGGTGAATCTGGTAAGGCGTGGAACGCGGCAGATAGGCCGCGGCACCGGCGTCGCTCGAACTGTCGAACGCCGCCTTCTGGGTGAACTGGGAGGCCATGTTGCCGCTGAGCCACTGCGGCGCCACCGGCGCGGCGGCGGGTACCGGGGTCGAAACTTCGGCGACCTGCGTCTCACCGGTCAACGGCGCGCGCTGCGCCATGTCGGGCGTGGCGGAGCGGTTGCCTGCGGGCTGCGAGAGCATCAGGGCGGCAACGGCGACGCTGGCGGCGATGGCACCACCGGCGGACCAGTGCAGCCAGCGGCGACGCGGCGCGGCGGCGACGCCAGGTTCCGCCTCGATGGCGGCCATGACGCGGCTGGCGAAGTCCATGGAGACCAGCGGCGTTACTTCACCACGCAGGCCATCACGCCCCAAGTGGAAGCGCGCCCACGTATCGGCGAGGACCGGGTCGGCCTCGAGCCGTCGCAACAGGAAGCGGATCTCTTCCCGTGACAGCTCTCCGTCCATACCGGCGGAGAGAATTTCCCGATTGGCTTCGCTCATGGGGTGTGGTCCTCGCGGTCGGACAACAACGGCCGCAGTTTCTGGTCGATGGCTTCACGAGCCCTGAAAATACGCGAACGGACGGTACCAATGGGACAGTCCATCATGGCGGCAATTTCCTCGTAACTCTTGCCTTCCACTTCGCGCAGGGTAATCGCGACCCGAAGTTCTTCGGGCAAGGCTTGGACAGTGGAAAAGACGGTTTGTTCCACCTGCTCGCGCATCATTTCGCGCTCTGGGGTGGCGCTTTCGTGCATCCGGGTGGCCCCGGGCACGTAAACGGCATCTTCGATGTCGATATCGCCCGTGGGCGGCCGGCGGCCCATGGCCACCAGGTGGTTCTTGGCCGTGTTGACCGCGATCTTGTACAGCCAGGTGTAGAAGGCGCTCTCGCCGCGGAAGGAGCCCAGGGCGCGCCAGGCGCGCACGAAGGCTTCCTGGGCGATGTCCTCGCACTCGGTTCGGTCGTGCACGTAGCGCGAGATCAGCGCGACCACCTTGTGCTGGTACTTGCGGACCAGCAGGTCGAACGCGCGGCGATCCCCTTGCTGCACACGCTCGACAAGTGCTTGATCCAGTTCGTTTTCGCCCATCCGGGCCGTCTCCTCAAATCTTTCGGGGGCCAGTCGCGGGCGCAGCTGAGACAAGCGGACGCGGCGCAAGTTCATTGTCACCGTTCCGGATCCCTCCGGGGAAAATATGCGGCGTGCCCCGACCAACCTCAAGCGACACGACGCTCGATGGCTCAGGCCGGGACCGCCTGCCCTTCGTTGACCAGGCGCTCGCGCTCGGCCAGCAGCTTCTCGAAGGTGGGCACGGGCAGCGGCCGGCAGAACAGGTAACCCTGCAACTCGTCGCAGCCGTTCGCCCGCAGGAACTGCAGGTGCTGCTCGATTTCCACGCCTTCTGCCACCACGCCCCGCTTCAGGCGATGGGCCATGTCGATGGTGGCGCGGACGATGGCTTCGTCGTCCGGGTCCACGCCGATGTTGCGGACGAAGCTCTGGTCGATCTTGATCCGGTCGGCGGGTAGCCGGCGCAGGTAGTCGAGCGAAGCCGCGCCCGTGCCGAAGTCGTCGATGGCAATGCCACAGCCCATCGCATGCAGGGCATCGAGCGTCTCGACCAGATGCGGCACGGTCTTCACGCTGATGCTTTCCGTGACCTCGAGCTCGAGATGTCTCGGATCGAGCCCCGTGTCGCGCAGGGCCGACGCCACCACCGAAGCCAGGTTGAGCTGCATCAACTGCACGGCGGACAGGTTCACGCCGATGCGCAGGCCCATGCCGTAGCGGTCTTCCCAGGCCTTCGCCTGCGCGCATGCGGTACGCAGCACCCACTCGCCGATCGGCACGATGAGCCCGCTGGCTTCGGCCAGCGGAATGAAAAACGCGGGGCTGATCATGCCCAGTTCGGGATGCTCCCAGCGAACCAGCGCCTCCATGCCGATGATGTCTTCGGTGACCGCGTCGACCTGCGGCTGGTAGAAGACGCGCAGTTCATCGTTGCGCACCGCGTGGCGCAGGCGGACCTTCAGTTCGGCCTGCTGCTGTTGCGCGGCGTCGACGTTGGCGGCGTAGATCTGGTAGTTGTTGCGACCGAGGCTCTTCGCGCCATACATGGCTTCGTCCGCATGGCGCAGCAGCAACTCGCCTTCGACGGCGTCGTCGGGGAAGAACGAGATACCCACCGAGACCGTGGCCTGGAGTTCCGAACCGTCTTCCAGCGCCAACGGCACTTCCATCGTCTGCACGATCTTCTCGGCGATGCGCAGCACGTCGTCGCGCTTGATGATGTGCCGCAGGATCAACGTGAACTCGTCGCCCGCGTAACGCGCCACGGTATCGGACGCGCGGACGCTGGCGCGCAAGCGCTTCGCCAGCGCCGTCAGCACCTGGTCGCCAACCACGTGGCCGAGCGTCTCGTTGATGCCCTTGAAGCGGTCCAGGTCGACCAGCAGCGTAGCGAAACATTCGCCCGTGCGTTCCGCCTCTCGGATGGTGGTCTCGAGGCGGTCGTTGAACAGCAGTCGGTTCGGCAGTCCCGTGAGGGTGTCGATCAGTCCGCGCACACGACCCTGTTCGCGCGCGCGCCGCAATTCGAGCGCGGCGGCGAAACGGGCCGTGGCGGCTCGCAAGGCGGGACCCAGCACCCGCGCGTCGTTCGTCACGCGACGTCGGCCAGCGAGCAAGGCGCCAAGTACACTGCGGCGCTCGTCCAGCAGGGGGAGCAGCACATACGAGCGCAGCCCCAACGCCTCGATCAGCGGATCGGTCATGGGCGCGTCCTCGCCGTCACCGAGGCGCGACAGCGATTCACCGCCCAGGCACACCTTCAGCAAGGGAAGATCGGCGGCATCCGGCCATTCGACCGACCCTGGCCCGTTCCAGATGCGCGCGAGGACTTCCGGGCCCACGTCGCTCTCGGGGAGCGCCGACCACACGGCGACGACGTCCAGTTCGAGCGCGTCGGCAAGCATCGCCGCCGCTTCGCCCATGCCTTCGTCGTCGCTGGGACAGGCCTCGAGCACCGCCAGGAGGGACAGCGCGCGCTCCGCGGTGTCCATCGCGCGCAGGTCGCGGAAGGCAACCGCGATGCGATGCGCGCCGCGATCGACGATGTGGCGCACATCGACTTCGCCCGGGATATCGGCGCCGTCGCACCGCCGGAGCGTGCATACGAGACCGTCGCCATCCGGCACGGGCCACGCGGCACCACCCGCGAGGATGAAGGTTTCCGACAGCAGGCGGCCCTGGACGGGACCATCGCCCGCGCAAAGCCGTTCCATGCCGGCGCCGCTCTCGACGATGCAGCCGTCCGGCGTCGACGCCACGACCCACGCCGCCCCGGCGTCGAAGGCAAAGCGCCAGTCGGGACGCGCTGGCGCCGCGCTGGCCACGGGGGCCGGGGCGAGCATCGCGCTGCGCACGCGCTGGGCCAGTTCGGTGGGGATGGCACTTTCGCGCAGCCAGGCCGAGGCGCCCTCCGGCGCCACGCCCGGCAAGTCGCCCACCACGTAGACCACGGGAATCGAGGCATACGCCGGCGATGCGCGCAGGATGCGCAGGCCCTGGGTCATGTCCGCGCTGCCATCGGCGCCGAACACGGCGACCCGGAGTGGCGGGGCGTCGGCCAGCAACGCTTCCAGTTGCGCGGCGTCGCGTGCGCTCAGCAGGACAAAATCGCCGTCGATGTCGAGCGCGTCGAAGACGGCCCGGCGCACGTCACGGCGCGGGGTAAAGATGAGCACACCCGTGGGGTCGATCATGGCCGCCATGCGCTCAGACGACCCAGCGGCCGTCGCGAAGACGCGGCGCGGCGGACCGCGCGTGCCAGTCGGCCTCGACAAGCACGACGTCATTTTCGAACGTGGCCAGCAGGCTCGGGCTTGCGCCGACGAGGACGACACGACGGACATGCCCGGTCTGCGCCCGCGAAAGCTGCCGTAAAAGTGCACCGTCGGTGGCGCTCGGCACCCCTCCGGGCATGTCAAGGAGGTACACCCCGAAATGCAGGCTCTGCGAGATATAGCGCAGGGCGTCGCCCAGGCGCAGGCAGCCCGGCACGCGCATCTGCGCGTCACGCAGGCTGACCAGCCCCTCCGCGTGGCGCCACAGGTACACGGCCTGCCCGGTACGGCGCGCGACCAGGCGGAATTGCTCGACCAGCAGCGCCGTGTCGCTCGTCTTCAGGGCGACCAGTGGCCCGGAGGCCGACAGAATGCGGTCGAAGACATCGTTTCCTACGTTGGCATCAACGGACATTGGCTGTAGATCGGTTTAAGTGGCGCGAAGTATCCGCCCAAGACGACCCGCACGCCAGCGACGGTTGCCCCGGCACGGCCGTGCACCATACGGGCGGGTATCTCGCATTCGGCCCGGCGGAAAGGTATGGTGATGCGCTCATTCGCCAGCGTACGACCTGCCATGTTCGAAGGACTTCGATTCAAGCACTGGAAGACCAGCGTGGGCGACGACGGCATCGTCGTGCTCACCCTCGACCGCGAGGGCGCCAGCGCCAATGCGCTGTCGCGCGAGGTGCTCGATGAACTGGACACCCTCGTCGAGCGTCTCGCCATCGAGAACCCCAAGGGCGTCGTCATCCACTCCGCCAAGCCCTCCGGCTTCGCGGTGGGTGCGGACATCCGCGAGTTCGTCGAATACGCGCATACCGGCACGGTGCTCGACAACATCGAGAACGGCCAGCGCATCTTCGAGAGCCTGGCACGCCTGCCCTGCCCGACAGTCGCCGCCATCCATGGCGCCTGCATGGGCGGCGGCACCGAGCTGGCACTGGCCTGCCGCCTGCGCATCGCCGCCGACGACGACACCACGAAGATCGGCTTGCCCGAGGTGATGCTCGGCATCCACCCCGGCTGGGGTGGCAGTGCCCGCCTGCCGCGACTGATCGGTGCCCCCGACGCATTGCCGGCCATGCTCACGGGCAAGCCGTTCAACGCCCGCCGCGCGAAGGCGGTGGGCCTGGTCGACCGCCTCGCCCGTCCGGACGAATTGCTGGCCGAAGCACGTGACCTGGCGCGTCGCCCGTCGCAGCGCCCGTTCGCACTGCGCGCCAAGGCATGGGCCACGAACACCCTGCCGGCGCGTGCGATCCTCGCGCCCATGGTGCGCAAGCAGACCGCGGCCAAGGTGCGCAAGGAACACTATCCGGCACCGTTCGCCCTGATCGACGTCTGGGCGCGTGGTGGTGGCAGCATCCAGCAGCGGCTGAAGCTCGAAGCGAAGTCCGTGGCGAAGCTCGCCACCACGTCGACCGCGCGCAACCTCATTCGCATCTTCTTCCTGCAGGAACGCCTGAAGGGACTTGGTGGCGGCACGGATCACGGCATCAAGCACGTGCATGTCGTCGGCGCCGGCACCATGGGCGGCGACATCGCCGCATGGTCCGCACTGAAGGGCTTCGAAGTGACCTTGCAGGACCGCGAGCTGCGCTTCGTCGAACCCGCGATCAAGCGGGCCCGTGCCCTGTTCGAGAAGAAATTGAGGGCGCCGGCCAAGGTCGAGGCCGCCACGGCGCGGCTGCGCGCGGACGTCGAGGGTAAGGGCGTCGCCGATGCCGACCTGGCCATCGAGGCCATCTTCGAGAACCCGGAAGCCAAGCACGCGCTCTACGCCGCCATCGAACCGCAGTTCCAGTCTGACGAGATCCTCGCCAGCAATACATCGTCCATTCCGCTGGACGAATTGCA
>DATNJP010000236.1:0-6974 GCA_035603855.1 Luteibacter sp.
TTCCATTACGACCACGGCATACCGAAGGTGCGCCGGGACGTCGGGCCACGGATCAGCCTGGCGTTCCGCGTGCGGCCGGGCGGCAAGGCGGGTGGGCGGCGTTATATTTCCAAAAGCGCGGCCCAGCGCTGAACGCACGCCTCAGAACAGGTCGACGGAACCCAGTGCCACCGGCGCCACCAACTCCCCGCGCTCGGTCAGCGACTCGTAGCCGTGCACGCTGTTCCGTCCGTTCTGCTTGGCGAAGTACAGCGCCTTGTCCGCACGGTCCAGCACGATCTCGGGGTAGTCGCTCTCCGTGATCCGCGCATAGCCGATGCTGACGGTGACATGGCCAACCTGCGGGAACGCATGGTCGGCGATGAACTGGCGGAAGCGGTCGAGCACATGGTGGACAGCCGCCTCGTCCTGCGCCGCGATCAGCATCACGAACTCCTCGCCGCCGAAACGGAACAGCACGTCGTTCTGGCGGAAGCTGGCGCGCATCTGCTGGGCGAGCATCAGGATCACCTCGTCGCCATACACGTGGCCGTAGGTGTCGTTGATCCGCTTGAAGTGGTCGATGTCGAGGATGGCGAGGTAAAGCTGCGAAACATCCTCGCCGGGATGGCGGCGATCCTCGCCGTCCTGCGCGGCGGCGCGGGCACGCTGGCGCTGCAGCTTCAGCAGGCGCTGCAGGCGTTGTTCAAAACTACGGCGGTTGTACAAACCGGTCAGCTTGTCGCGCTCGCTCTCGTTGAGCAGGGCGATGTAGTTGCCGTAGATCAAGGCGAAGCCTTCGACCATCGCGCGGACGTTGTCGAGGGAGTCTTCCGCTTCCAGCATCAGCGCGCCGATGGCGGCATGCTCGCGCTGGATGGGAATGACGAGGCGGCTGGTGCCGTCCTCGGTCACGTCACTGATCGGCTCCAGCGTCTCCATGGCGCAGACGATCGTGTCGATGGGGTCGCCTTCCTGGCCCGGGTCGATCGCCTCGACGACGAAGCCGCCTTCCGGCTTGCGCGAGCAGACCACGATGGAGTCGACCGGGTGCTGCAGGCTCTCGCCGCGCTTGCACAGCGTCACGCTGCTGACCGCGACCAGCTCGGCCAGCGACAGCACCATGCTGTGGTCCAGCGCATCGATGTCGCGATGGTGGGTGAACTCGGCCACGGAGGCGAGCAGGCGGGACTCGGGCAGTGCGCCTGCCAGGGCATGCCAGGGCGCTCTCATGGGTACGACTTCCGCGCGACCGTCGTGGCGCGATATGGGCAACTGACTGGCACCGACCCCTCCATCCCCCGAGTAGGGCGCGCCGGCGGCGGCCCCTGAATGCGTCTATCCGGCCTCCATGCCGACGACCCTGTCGGAGCTATCGGCGTGGAAGCCGATAACTTTAGGGCAAAAACCGGTCGAATGTAAAAAACTGCGAACCAGTTCCGTTACACGTCTTCACAATTGTGATGGGCCAGCGTGCGGCGTCAGTCGCCCGAGAGCCAGCCCCGCCATTTGAAGAAGAGCACCGGCAGCAGGATGCTGAGGACGATGGCGCCGATGGCCAGGGGGTAGCCGAAGGTCCAGTCGAGTTCGGGCATGTACTTGAAATTCATGCCCCAGATGGCCGCCAGGATCAGCGGCGGAATGGTCGCGACCGAGGCCACGGTGAGCACCTTCATGACGTGGTTCTGGTCGGTGCTGATGAAGCCCAGGCTGGCGTCCAGCAGGAACTGCAGCTTGTTGGTGAGCTGGTCGTCGAACTCGTCCAGGGTGCGCAGGTCGTGGTCGACCACCCGGAGGCGCACTTCCACCTGGTCGGACATCCATTCCGGTTTCTTGGCGCGCACGAACGAGACGATGCGCTGTACCCCCAACATGGACGAGCGGTTGCGCGCCTGCTCGCCCTCCAGGCGGCCCACCTCGAGCATGCAGTTGCGCAACGCCGGGGTGCCCATGCGCATCGGGGTGAAGACACGGTCGGACAGTTTCTTCAGGTCGGCCGAGACGTCTTCCATGCGCTTGGCCGCCAGGTTCACGATGGCTTCGATCAGGGTCGCGAGCACATCGGCGCTGGAATCCCAGCGATGCTCGTCGCAGCTTTCGCCGGCGAGCGTGAATGCCGGGGATTCCTCGAAGCGCAGGGTCATCAGGATGTGGTTGGTCACCACGATGCCCACGGGGGCCGGGTGGTGGTTGTTCGTGGTGTCGGCGAAGTAGGGGATGGACAGGTACATCGCGTCGTCATCCGTGCGGATGCGACTCGACAGCGCCAGGCTCACCACGTCGGTCCGCTCGGGGACGCGCAGGCCGCTGATCTCGGCGGCGCAACGGCGTTCGTCCTCGCTGGGGTCGAACAGGTCGATCCAGATCGGCGCGACCGGCTTGTCCATGCCTGTCGTCCAGATGACGGGCCCGGTATGTTTCCCGTGTTCGTGGATGATCAGCACGTGCGGACCTGTTTTTTCGCCATGATGCCTATCCTCGTGTGATGGCGTGCGGAAGCTAACACGCGCATGCTTGACCGGGTGACGTTAACGGCCGGTCCATCCAGAGAACGCGAAGGGCTGGCCCATCCTGATCCGGAGAGAACGATGAGCGATACCGCAAAACCGCTGGAAATTACGCACGACAGCGCCAACCAGGTTTTCCAGGCCGTCGTCGACGGCTACACCTCCGAGGTGGAGTACCGGTTGAATGGCAACGTCATGACCATCACCCACACCGGCGTCCCCAGCCCCGTCGGCGGCCGCGGCATCGCCGCCCTGCTGACGAAGTTCGCCGTCCAGACGGCGGAAGCGAAAGGCTGGAAGATCGTCCCGGCATGCAGCTACGCCGAGACCTGGTTCAAGCGCAATCCGGAATACAACCACCTGCTGGATTAACGACCGGGCGCGCCGTTCGTAGGGACTTGAGGGCCGACTGACTCGTTTGAAGGAGCGCGCCCTGCGCGCGCCATCTTTGCGCCCGGCCCAGGCCCGGCGCGCTCCTACAACGCCGTTCATGTACGTGTTAGCTTTCACGTCTCCCAAACAAACAGGGTTACCCATGCGTACGAAGTGGATCGCCGCCGCCGTCGCGCTCGCCTGCGCGGGCCATGCCTTTGCCGATACCCCAGCGAAGACCGCGGACGATCCGCGCATCGCGGCCATCCTCGATGCCCTGGGCAAGGTCCGGACCATTGAATCGGTAGCTCTGTCGCCGGATGCGAAGCACCTTGCCTGGACGGTGAAGACCGACGGCAAGACCGTGCTCGAAGTGGCCGACGCCAACGGCCGTAATGCCCATCGCGTCACCACGAGCAAGGGCTGCAGCGAGACCTCGGTCGCCTGGGCGCCGGATTCGCAGCACCTGGCCTTCCTCACCGATTGCGCCGGCAAGGCGGAAGGCGTGGAAGAGGGCAAGCAGAACGACATCCACGTGGTGGACATCGCCTCGAAGGCCGCACCGCAGCGCCTCACCCATCTCACCGGCTACGTGCACGGCCTGGAATGGCGCCCCGACGGCAAGGCCCTCGGTTTCCTCTATGTCCCGAATGCCACGCGTCGCGCCAGCGCGACGGCGGCGGCCAAGCCGCAGCTGGGCGAGATCGGCGTCGAGGGTATCGAAGTGCAGCAGGTGGCCAGCGTCGACGCCAGCGGCGGCGACATCCACACGCTCACCCCGGCCGGCCTGCATGTCTATGAGTTCGCCTTCTCGGCGGACAGCGGCAAGATCGCCTATGTGGCCGCCGAGCCGCCGGGCGACAACAACTGGTGGGTCGCCAAGCTCTATGTGCAGCCGGCCGCGGCGGACGCGAAGGCCGTGACCGTCGTCGATACCGCGACACTGTCGGGTCCGCTGAAGGATCTGCAGGTGGCCGTGCCGCGCTTCTCGCCGGACGGTTCGCGCATCGCCTTCATCGGCGGCCTGATGAGCGATCAGGGTTCCACGGGTGGCGACATCTGGACCGTGCCCGCCGCGGGCGGTGCCGCGCCGACCGACATCACCCCGGGCATCACCACCACGCCGGCCTGGCTGGCGTGGACCGCGCCGGACCACCTCGTGGTGGGCGAGCACGCCGCCGGCGCCAGCCGCGTGTCGAGCTACAGCGTGCCCGAGACGGGCGCCGCCACGGCCACCACGTTGTTCGAACTGCCGATGTCGATCGGTGACGGTCGCCTGTCGCTGTCGATCTCGCTCAGCGCCGACGCGCATAAGGCGGCCTTCACCGCCAGCTCGTTCGACAAGGCTTACGAAGTGCACGTGGCCGACCTCGACGGCCATGCCACGCCGAAGGCGGTCACCTCGTTCAACGCGGCCCTGAAGCCGTCGTGGGGCAAGGCCGAATCGATCTCGTGGAAGAACGAGGGCCAGAATGTCCAGGGTTGGCTGCTCTATCCAGCCAACTACAACCCGAAGAAGCACTACGGCATGATCGTGTCGATCCACGGTGGCCCCGCCGCCGCCGTGACGCCTCGCTGGCCGGGTGTCGGCTACGGTGGCGCGCCGCTTTCCGCGCTGGGCTACTTCGTGTTCATGCCCAATCCGCGTGGCAGCTATGGCCAGGGCGAAGCCTTCGTGCAGGCCAACCGCAAGGACTTCGGTTACGGCGACATGCGTGACGTGCTGGCCGGCGTGGATGCGATCGAGAAGAACCATCCCGTGGACGACAAGCGTCTCGGCCTCACCGGCTGGAGCTACGGCGGCTTCATGACGATGTTCGGCGTGACCCAGACCGACCGCTTCCGCGCCGCGGTGGCCGGTGCCGGTATCTCCAACTGGCAGAGCTATTACGGCCAGAACCTGATCGACCAGTGGATGAAGCCGTTCTTCGGCGCGTCGGTCTACGACGATCCGGGTGTCTACGCGAAGAGCTCGGCCATCAACTTCATCAAGCAGGTGAAGACGCCGACCCTGGTCGTGGTGGGCGAGCGCGACGCCGAAACGCCGGCCCCGCAGTCGTTCGAGTTCTGGCACGCGCTGCGTGCCCAGGGCGTGCCGACCTCGCTGGTGGTCTACCCGGGCGAAGGCCACGGTTTCGCCCGCGAAGCCAGCCGCCGCGACGTCCTGGCCCGTGCCCTGGCCTGGTTCGACCGCTACCTGGCGCCTGAAACCAAGTAACAGAAGGGGACGGTTGCCGGCCCGGCGCCATGGGCCGGCAAAAGGCCGCGGTGGATTGCGTTTTTCCTCCGACGCAGCATCATGCGGAAAGGGCCGGCCGTCTCACCTCGGATGAAGACGCCGGTAGGTTCGTCACGTGGCGCTAAAGTCGGGGGCGGTGGTGGCCGATAAACCAGGGGACAAGTGGCTTCGCGCCCGGCCTTTCCCCAGGGGCCATGGCGTCGCTCTTGCGTCTTTCGTTCAATCCGTGGGCCGGCAGCCGAGTACGCCGGCTGGCGACATGTCCCGGGAATTGGGCCGGAGCGTGGTGTGCTGACACATCGTAGCGTCGACAGCGGCATGCATCTGGCCGTTTCGAACTGTGCTCGCTGGTCCGTCTTCGGACCCGGCGACGTGCCGCGTTGTGCCAATTTCAGCACGGTGGGTGCCGGTCTCGGCTGGATGGTGGCGCTGATCGTCGTCTGCGCGCTGGCCGGCGTGGCCATTGCGTGGCTGGTGGGCCAGCGGCGCCATCTGCACGCCAGGCTCAAGGACCCGCGCGAACAGGCGAGCCGCGCGCTGGCCTTCCACGCCTACCACGATCCGCTCACCGGCCTGCCCAATCGCACCTACCTGATGCGCGAGCTGGAGCAGGCACTGCTGGCGCCGCAGGGCGGCTCGCTGGCCGTGATGTTCATCGACCTGGACGGATTCAAGTCCATCAACGACACCCTGGGCCACGAGGCGGGGGACACCTTCCTGCGAGCCGTGGCCTCGTCCCTGCGCAGCAGCGTGCGCGAACGCGACACCGTCTGCCGCTTCGGCGGCGATGAATTCGTGGTGGTGGTCCAGGCCTACGGGGGCATGGAAAACCTGGTGCGGGTGTGCCGCAAGGTGCTCGACCTGGTCTCCAAGCCAGTGAACGTTTCCGGCCAATTGGTGGCCGTTAGTCCAAGTATCGGCGTCGCCGTGACCCCGAAAGACGGTGAAGTGGCGGAGGCCCTCATCCGCAATGCGGACGCCGCGATGTACGCGGTGAAGGAGACCGGCAAGGCCGATTTCCGCTTCTATGAAGAGGGCATGCTGGAACTGGCCCGCGAACGCCTCGCCCTGACCGTCGAGCTTCGCGAGGCGCTGCAGGCCGGCGAACTCCGCGTCGAGTACCAGCCCAAGCGCAACCTGCGCGACGGCACGCTTGCCGGCGTGGAAGCGCTGGCCCGCTGGAGCCACCCCGTGCGCGGTGACGTACCACCGACGGTCTTCGTGGCGATCGCGGAACGGTCGGGCCTGATCCACGCGCTCGGTGAGTACGTCCTTCGCGCGGTGCTCGCGCAGCTGAAAAGTTGGGACGATACGGGCACACGGGTCGACTATGTCGCCATCAACCTCTCGATGCACGAACTGAGCCGGCCCTCGTTCGTCGACACGCTGCACCGGGCGGTGCGCTCCTACGGCGTCGATCCCACCCGCATCCGTTTCGAGCTGACCGAGTCCACCGCGATGCGCCAGCCGGAAGAGACCGTGCGCCAGCTGGTGAAGCTGCGCTCGCACGGCTTCGACCTGCTGATCGACGACTTCGGCGCGGGGTACTGGAACCTCAGCCACCTGCGCGAATTGCCGGTGGGCACGATCAAGATCGACCAGTCGTTCGTTCGCGGCAGCACGCTGAACCTGGCCGATCGCGAAATCACCGAAGCCATCGTCGGCCTCGCCAAGAAACTCAACATGCGCACGATCGCCGAGGGCGTGGAGACCGAAGCCCAGGCGGACTGGTTGCGCGACCTGGGCTGCGATATCGGCCAGGGCTATTTCTTTGCCCGGCCCATGAGCGCCGACGCGTTCCGGCTCTACCTCGATCCGACGATGGCTTATGCAGGCTGACCGCGCCACGCGGCCCGCTCGTCTACCGCGCGTTCGAG
>DATNJP010000237.1:0-4798 GCA_035603855.1 Luteibacter sp.
GCCACGGGCAACGCCCACGCCGAAGGCGTCGTGCCCGGCGAGCGCAGCGGCGTGCTGGTCAAGCCGTTCGGCTCCGAGGCCCTGACGAAGGCCGTGTCGCGCTTGTTTCCCGCGTCGGCGCACGCCCGTTCCACGGATCGCTGACAGGCCGCCTTCACGTCCGTGAAAGCATTGCGGCCCAACGACGTAATCGTTTACGTGTAACGCGAATTACGTGCCCACTTCCGTACCCGATGCCAGTATCCTTGCCCGCTTGACGTGCCCCTGTGCTGTCGCTCCGTCCCCAAGGCCCATGCTCATGAACCGTGAATCCCGCATCGAAGACCTGATCGCCCGCATGACCCTCGAAGAGAAGGTCGGCCAGTTGGGCGTCTTCGCCGATGCCGTGCGCCCCTTCGCTCCCGACATCAATCCCGAGACGAACGCACGGGGTGCGGCCGAGGTGCTGGAGCAGGTGCGTGCCGGTCGCGTGGGCGCGTTGTTCAATGGCGTGGGCGCGAAGGAAGGCCGCGAGGCGCAGCGCGTCGCCGTGGAGGAAAGCCGCCTGGGGATTCCGCTGCTGCTCGGCGCCGACGTGATCCACGGCATGCGTACCGTGTTTCCCATTCCCCTGGGCGAGGCCGCCAGCTTCGAACCGGATCTGGCCGAGCGCACCGCGCGCGCCACGGCGGTGGAAGCCACCGCGGCTGGCATCCACTGGACCTTCGCGCCCGCGGTGGACATCGCGCGCGACCAGCGCTGGGGACGCGTGGCCGAAGGCGCAGGCGAAGATGTCGTGCTGGGCTCGGCGTTCGCGGCAGCCCGCGTGCGCGGCTTCCAGGGCCCCGACCTCAAGGCGGACGACGCATTGCTGGCGACGCCAAAGCACTTCGCCGCCTACGGGGCGGTGGCCGCCGGCATGGAATACAACACGGTCGACATCTCCCCGCAGACCCTGCGCGACGTGCACCTTCCGCCGTTCAAGGCATCTGTGGAAGCCGGCGCACTCACGTTCATGAGCGCGTTCAACGACATCAACGGCGTGCCCGCCTCGGCCAATCGCGAACTGATGACCGACATCCTTCGTGGCGAGTGGGGCTTCAAGGGGCTGGTCGTGTCCGACTACACCGCCGACATGGAACTCATCGCGCACGGCTTCGCCGCCGATGAACGCGACGCCACGCGCCTCGCCTTCCTCGCGGGCGTCGACATGAGCATGCAGAGCGGCTTCTACGCGGCCAACCTCCCGGACCTCGTCGAGAAGGGAGAAGTGTCGATGGACGTGCTCGACGAAGGTGTCCGGCGCGTGCTTTCGGTGAAGGACGCCATCGGCCTTTTCGACAATCCCTACCGCTCGCTCGACCCCGCGGTGGAAGACGACCGCTCGAAAGACGCGGACCACGCGGCCCTCGCCCGCGATGCCTCGCGCCGCTCCATCGTGATGCTGAAGAACGATGGCGTGCTGCCCTTGCGCAAGTCGGGACAGAAGATCGCCCTGATCGGCCCGTTCGGCGCCGATGTCGACAACCTCGAAGGCTGCTGGACGCTGTTCGGCGACAAGCCGCGCCATGTGGATATCGAAACCGGGTTGCGCCAGGCGCTGCCGGATGACTCGTTCCTCGACGTCGTCGCGGGCAGCGGCATCGAGGAGGCGATCGATGGTGGCATCGAAGACGCCGTGGCCGCGGCGAAGCGTGCGGATGTCGTGCTGCTCGCCATCGGCGAACCGCAGAACTACTCCGGCGAAGCACAGTCGCGCACGCAGATCGTCGTCCCCCCGGCGCAGCAGGCGCTCGCGGAAGCCGTGGCGGCAACTGGTACGCCCGTGGTCGTGCTGTTGAAGAACGGCCGCGCGCTGGCCCTGACGGGTGCGGTGCGCGAGGCGAACGCGATCCTCGTCACGTGGTTCCTCGGCAGCCAGACCGGCCCGGCCATCGCCGATGTCGTGTTCGGCGACTACAACCCGGCTGGCCGGCTTCCGGTGAGCTTCCCGCAGGATGCGGGTCAGCAGCCCTACTTCTACAACCATCCCCGCACGGGGCGTCCGGAACTCGCCGACCAGGCGCCGGCATTCAAGTCGCGCTATCGCGAGATCACCTTCGACGCGCTGTATGCGTTCGGGCACGGGCTGAGCTATACGACGTTCGGCTACGGCGCGCCCGTCGTGAACGCGAGCGCCGGCTGGAACGAAACGATCACCGTCACGGCGACCGTCACGAATACCGGCGATGTTGCCGGCGAAGAGGTCGTGCAGCTGTATATCCACGATCGCGTCGCGAGCCGCGTACGCCCCGTGCGCGAGCTGAAGGCGTTCCGCAAGATCCTCCTCGCGCCGGGTGCGTCAGAAGACGTCACCTTCGAACTGACCCGCGCCGACCTTGCCTTCACGCATCGCGACGGCAAGACCTTCGAAGCCGAGCCGGGCGAATTCCAGGTGTGGATCGCGGGGTCGTCGGTCGCCGGCGAGCCGGCTGTTTTCACGCTTCGGGATCGCTGACGAAAAGCACGGCGTCGCAGGGCCGGCAGACTACACGGATGACGTCCGTAGCCCACTGAACGCCTGCGGTCCGTTGACCTAGCGTAACGCTCCCCTCGAATGGAGCGTCACGTTGAAAAAGCCACAGCAAGGACAGCCGCCGCGCTACATGGGCTCGCGATATCTGCCGATCGCGCTCTGCGTCGCAGGGTTGGCGATCGGCGGCGAGGCCATGGCCACCGCCTCGCTCCCAGCGACGAACGCGATCGCATGGGACACCTGCGCACCGGGCTTCGTGGACGAACGCTGGAGGGTCGCCCTCGGCCATCGCCTGCAGTGCGGCAGCATGCATGCGGTGCTCGACGAGGACGCGCCGGATGGCCGCACGTTCACTGTCGGCATCGTGCGGGTCAAGGCGGGCGATCCGGCGCGGCGCAAGGGCTCCATCTTCTTCAACTTCGGCGGACCCGGCGGCAACCCGCTCGATTACCTCCCGCCGATGGCCTACCTGTGGACGATCCTCGACCTCGACCATCCGCTGGACGGCGACAAGCGCCGGCTCGCCGATGGCTACGACCTCGTCGCCGTCGTACCACGGGGAATGCGCGGCGGTACGCGCATCACCTGCCACGGGTTGCCCGAGGCACGTCCCAGCGAAGATCCCACGTTCTTCCTCGCCGATTTCAACTGGGCACGCATCGTTCAGGCCGCCAGGACCTATGCGAACGGGTGCACGGAGGACCCACTGCAACGGCACGCGGGCACGCTGCAACACGTAAGGGACATGGAGCAGGTTCGGCGCGCGCTGGGCGAACCGGCCATGAACTTCGTCGGCGTGTCGTATGGCTCATGGGTGGGCGCCTTCTACGCGGCGGCCTATCCCGGTCATACGGGCCGCATCGTGCTGGATTCGGTGATGAACTACGCGGGCACGTTCCAGGACCAGATCGAGGACGCGTCGTACGACAACCAATGGCGGTTCGCGTGGCGCGCGTTACGGCCGGCGCTGGGCCAGCCGCATCGCTATGGCATCGGCACCGATGCCAAGGCGGTCATGAGGCAGTTCAACGCCATGCCGATACTGGCGGGGGCGAGCTGGGCGCCGGTGATCGATGCCCCGAGCCATCTCGTCGCCGCGCTGGTGATGGCCGAGTGGGTCCGCGCCGAATGGAACACCACCGCCGATCGCCTGGTCGCACGTGCCAACGCGCACGTCTTCAGCGCCGACCACGGCGCGCACGAAGAGATAAAGCAGGCGGCGCTGGAACTCGCCGAGCGCTACGACCAGGCGCGGGACGAAACCCTCGGCGGCCTGGTCGACCTCGCCGTTTTCCATGCCGTCGTCTGCGGGGATACGCCATGGCGCAAGGACATTCACGCCATGCGCGCGCTGGCGCAGGACATCGGGTCGCGGTATCCGGCGGCGGGTGGGCGCGGCGTCAGGCTGTCCCTCGTCTGCGCGAACTGGACGAACGGACCGCGTTGGCGTCCTCCCGTGTACGCGCTGTCGCTCGCGCCTCCCATGCTCATGGTCCAGGCGGAATTCGATCCGTCCACATCGCTCGATGGCGCGATGAAGGCATTCAACGCCTCGGCGAACGCCTACCTCGTCGTCGCGAAAGGCATGACCGGCCACGGCATCTTCGGAAGCTCCGCGACACCCTGCGTCGAGCAGGGCGTCAGTCGTTACCTGCTGACCGGAAAGTTGCCGGACAGCGCGCTCTCGTACTGTGATTTCGTGCCCGCCCCACCGGTGCGCGAGAGCCGTGAAGCACACGACGGACCCAGCGAAAGCGAAGCGCGCGCCGAGTTCGCACGACTGATCCGCGCGAGCTGACGAAGAGGCCGCGGGAGGGCGGCCCCTACACCGCGACGCCAGACACACCGATGCCGCCGGGCTCGCCGTGCACCTAGGGTAACGGTCCACCACACGAGGAAGGTCACATGAAGGAACGATTGATCTGCGCCACCCTGGCGCTGGCGTTCTGGCACGGCAGCCTGGGCGCGCAGGAAGCGCCCGCGTGGCGGCTGCCCGACATACGTCCCACCACGATCGACTGGGCGCCGTGTTCGACATCGCTGGTGGATGCGGAAGCATTGACGCTCGGCGAGCGGCTTCGCTGCGGCACGATGCCCGTGCCGCTCGATCATCACCATCCCGAAGCAGGCATCATCGATGTCGCGCTTATCCGCGTGGCGGCCGCCGTGCCGGCACAACGCAAGGGAGCCATCTTCTTCAACCCCGGTGGCCCTGGTATCAATCCCTCGCGAATGCTGCCATTGCTGGCGCGCTATTGGGACAACGCCTACGCCGATCATCCCGTGCACGGGACAAAGAGGCGT
>DATNJP010000238.1:0-18352 GCA_035603855.1 Luteibacter sp.
TCCGTAGACGCGGAAGTACACAAACCAGCCCTTGCCGGGAACGGTCTTGATCCATTGCCCCTCGTGACCCTTTGGCGCCGTTGGACCGAAGTACAGGTCCGCCGTGCCGCTGGTCGCCGCCGATGCGTCTTTCAACTCGAACAACGAACGAAGCGCCGCCTTTCCCTGGTCCGTGACGACCTGGCTGCGCGTCTGCGTGTCGTAGACCGTGACCGACCAGAACAGCTTGTCCGGGACAGGAAGCGGAACGCTCAACTTGTACGTCTTGCCGCCGTCGAGGTACGTGCCCTTGTTGTCGCGCACACCCAACCAGTAGACCGAACCTGCACCCGCGCCACGGCGGAACATGGCGGGTGACGCGCCGATGGCCTGGTAGAACCACAGGTCACGTGCTTCCAGGTCGGTATATGACGGGGCGTCGAAATTGCCGTTATCGGCGATCAGGCCCGCCCATTCCCATTGACGGTCCGGCCAGACAACGCGATCGGGCCGCCGGTCGGCGAACGACTGCACTCGCATCTGCGCGTTACCCGTTTTCGCAGCCTCGGTAAGAATGCGTTTCATCCTTTCGTCCGGCTGGAACGGCTTGCCCTTCGCGATACCCAGCGCGGCCAGTTCGCCATAGAAGTTCCGATAGCCCTCGAACACCGGCTCGCGATCGATCACTTTCTTCAGCACCTCCCAATACGCCATGTTGTCTTCCCATTTCAACGGCGTCGTGTCCTGCGGCTTCGGTGTCAGGTCGAGCCATTCGGGCGCGGTCCATCCTGCCGGAGGATCGAGCGGATGCACCTTGATCGTCTTGATGCGTTCGATGGCGGCAGGCACGTCCCCGCCGAGTGGCAGCGAACGCACGCCGACCAGCAGGAAGTTCGATGACGAGTGCCACGCGTGATAGCCGTCCGGCAGCTTGCCCTTGTATCCGGGCGGAAGCAGCACGTGCTTGCCGCCCTTCCCGGCATCCGGGCCAGGCAGCCCCATATCCGCCACCCATCGCTGGTTCACGTCGATGGCCACGACGATCAGCGGGCCGGCGGGAATCTCCACCACGAAGGGACCCTGGCTCAGATCCAGCAGAACAGGGGCGTACGGCGTATCCGAGTTGAGCGTGTAGCCGATGTGCATCGGCTTGCTGTCGAGCATGCCGAACGCCTTGTTGACCTTCAGGCCGATCGCGAGATTGCCTTCGAAGATCGCCTCGCCCGATACCGTGGGGTAGAAGAACTTGTAAGCCGCGATCGCCCGATTAAGGTCGGCGTCGTCATAGGCTTTCTTCACCGTCGCCGCGTCGGGATAGCCGCCCTTGAAGGTATACGGCGGCGGTGCGGCGGATACCGTGGCGATCACACCAAGGCCGCTGGCCGCGAGAATCTTCAGGAAGGTAGACATGGCCCCCTCTCTCCACGCACGGTGAACTCACCTGCACCATAACGTCGCACCCTTTCAGGGCAACCGTAGTTCCACGATCGGCACGAGCGGTAGAACTACCGGCCTTGGGGGAGATAAGCCGGGAGAAGGCCGACGGGGCGGGGCTGGGGCCGGGTGCCAGAACAGGGGGAGCGCCGCCTATAATGGTCGTTTCGGCAGTATCGCTATCCCGAGGCATGTCCACGTTGAAAAGCAATCAAGTCCTAGTCACCATCGGCACCGCCTGCACCATGTCGGCCGTGGGCTCGACCGAAACCTACCAGGCCCTGGTGGCCCGTTCCGAGGAATTCCTGCCCCTGGCCGCCTTCGACGCCGGCCTGGTGGAGCTTGATCCGGAAGCAGAAAACGCCGCGGAAGGCATGCGCTGGGCCTCGGGTGAACAAGCCGGCGAACCGGTGACCCTGGATGAACTCAAGCGGCTGCACGGCGACTCCCTGCGCGCCAACAGCGGTATCCGCCACGCCCCCGGCGTCGGTGAGCTTGCCCCGAGGGCGGTCACCGACATCGCCGCGCCGTTGCCGCACGACCTGGAAACCGTGGGCCTGCGCCGCCTCGCCGGCCTGCGCTACGAGGACATCCGCGGTTCGAAGCTGAAGGACATGCACGGCCTGTTCCAGGACGACCCGCTCCTCAGCCCGTCACTCCAGGCCCAGCTCTTCGCTTACGGTGGCCTCGGCGCCCTCGCCGGCCTGCCGCGCCCCCTGTCTGAACTCGTCCCCGATCCATTCGGTTTCCGTGTCGCCTCGGCCACGGCCTTCGGTGGCATGGATGCGCTGGGGCAGTGGCTGCGACCCGACGCGCCCCAGCCGGAAGGTGGCCTGCCCAAGGACACGTTCGCGGTGCGCCTATCGCACTCGCTCGGCTCGCACGGCCCTGCCCTGGTCTCGACCATGCTGGCGCCGTCGTACAGCATCAGCCGCGTGCTGAAGAATCCGGAACTCCGCGAATCGCTGCGTTCCGACAACGTCGGTTTCATGCGTGTGCCGCAGGCGCCGTTGACGGCCGTGGGTGCGTGCGCCTCGAGCCTCGTCGCTCTTGCCGACATCGCACCCCAGATGGTCTTCGACTATCCGGGCTTCCAGAAACCGCAGATGGTTCTGCTCACGGCCGCCGATGCCGCCTTGCAGGGTCGTTACGGCATCCTCGAGGCCTTCGGTGCCGGCGCCCTGATGACGGGCGACAAGCTCGCCGCCAAGAATGCGGCGCATGCTGACGGCAACACGCGCACCGTGCATGACTCGCTCGCACCGTTCGATATCGATGCCGACGGCACCGTGGTCGGCCACGGTGGATCGGGTCTGCTGGTCACGACGCTGGAATTCGCGCTGCGCAACCAGCTCGACATCACCTCCATCATCGTCGGCTGGGGCCAGAGCGCCGAAGCAGGTGGCAAGGCCCACTTCGCCGGTGTTGGCTTCGGTGGCGAGAACGCCCTCGTGCAAGCGCTGGACATGGCTTTCCTGGGTCATGGTTACGGCATTCACGACTTCCAGTACCTCGCGGCGCACGCCACGGGCACGCGCACGAATTCCAAGACGGACCTCGGCACCGCGCTGGCCGGTCTGCGCGGTGCGGCTCAGCGCCAGGGCATCGAAGGCGACCTGCCGAAGATCTTCGTGGGCACACCCAAGGCGGTCGGCGATGGTCACACCATGGGCGAGACCGGCCTGAAGGCTTTGTCGCAGGCGCTGCAGTTCGTGCTCGGCCGCAAGGCACCCGGCGTGCCGACCTTGCGTCGGGTCGATCCCGATCTTGCCGAGATCGCCGGTCAGTTCCACCTCCAGCCCGAACCGTCCGAAGGCAATGCCAATGGTGGTGCGATCTGCGCCACGCAGGGTTTCGGCGGATACAACGGCGCGGTAGCGCTGCGCTCGGCCACCCCCGAAGCACTGGCACGCTACGAATGCGACGCCGATGCGCTCGCCGCGTATCTCGAAGCATGGCCCACGATTCGCGCGGAGCGCGAGAAGCGCGAGCGCGTGGCTCGCCGCAGCCCGAAGCTCGCGCTCGCGATGGCCGAGAAGCATCGCTGGGTCGGTCTCGACTGAGTTGGCACGGTCGCGGCTCCTCGCGATCCTGCTTGTGGCGATCCTGCCACTGGACTGCCTGTTGGCCACGGACGGGCCGACGACAGCGATCCCGGCTTCGGCAAGCGCACGCACCACCCTGACGCCCACCCAGGCGAGCCAGGATCTGGAACTGGCCATTGCCGCGCTCGAAGCGGCGCTGCCCAATATCTACTGGCATCAGTCCCCTGCGGCATGGACGCAGGCGAAGACGCTGGCGCGGGCGAAGATCGCAAGCGTCAACGACAGCGATGACCTGTGGCGTGCCTTGATGCCGCTGCTGGCGCAGGTGGGTGAAGGACACCTCAGCCTGACGCCCAGTGACGGCATGAAGCAGAAGGAACGCGAGACGGGTTTGCTCCTTCCGCTTTCCGTGCTCTGGACCGGCGACGACGCGTACGTTCTGGGCGGCTACGGCTACGGCAACGCCGCCGACATTCCACGGGGGACGAAGATCCTGTCCATCAATGGAAAGGACACGCCGGCGCTGGAAGACGAACTGATGTACGCCGCGACCCGTGATGGAAGCATCCGCACAGGCATCCTGCGCGAGGCATCGGGACGCAACTACGGCCACCTGCTTTACCGGATGACGGGATCCCAGACGACATTCCACCTGAGGCTGGCGACCGCCGATGGCAAGGTTTTCACGCGCGATGTCGCCGGCGTGCCGCCTTCCGCCCGGCACGACGCGGACGTCGCTGCCACGTCGCCTGTAGCTTCGCTCACATGGCTGGACGAACACACCGCATACCTCGATGTCCCCACCTTCAGTAACAGCAGGTACCGGGAAGCAGGCACGACCTACCAGGAAACGATACAGAAGGCATTCGACGAGCTTCACGAGCGAGGTGCCAGGAACCTCATCCTCGACCTGCGGAAGAACGGCGGCGGTTCGGAGCCAAACGAAAGCATCCTGTTCTCGTACATGGTGCGGCAACCGCTGCGCAAATACGCGGCCGTGGAGGCGAGAGCCCGCCATATCGAAGTGAAGGACGTGACTGGCAAGCCGTTCGACACGGAGGTCTTCGACGACGACGAAATGAAGCTGCAACGCCGTCTCCCCGACGGGCGCCTGACCCGGCTGAATACGCCACCGGAAGGCCTGATGACTCGCTGGAGCACGTCGTCGCCGGTGTACGACGGTCGACTGGTCGTGCTTGCCGGTGGCGATACGTTCTCCGGGGGCGCTGAACTGGCGTCCATGCTTTTCCACGTGCGCCGCGCCGTCTTCGTGGGCGAGGAAGTCGGCGGTACCCATGAAGGAAACACCAGTGGCTATCGCTGGCCGCTGACGCTACCGAACAGCGGCATGACGGTACGCATACCGCTACTGCAGTTCCGCTTCGCATGGCCCGGACTTCCCCGCGATCACGGCGTCCGACCGGATTGCCCCGTCCCACCCAACGTGTGGGAAGCGGATAACCCCAGGGACGCCGCGTGGCGTGTCGCAAGGGACATCCTGCAGGAGACATGGACATTGCCTCAGAAGGCTGCGTGCCCGGTCGCATTCATCCCGACGCCTCATGAGACCGGGCGCGCTATGATCGGTAGCCCTTTGACAAAAAGGTAGAAGCGCCGCCATGACCGACAGCCTTCCTGCCCTTCCCCTGCCCGAGACGCCCGAGCGCGTGCTGCGCTTCTGGCGCGATGCCGGATATGAGCGCTGGTTCTCCAGCGACGCGGCCTTTGACCGTGTCTTTCGCGATCACTTCCTTGGTGCGCATCTCGCTGCTGCCCGGCGCGAACTCGACACATGGCTCGAGAGTGCCGAAGGCTGCCTCGCGTTATTGATCCTGCTCGATCAGTTTCCCCGCAACGCGTTCCGTGGCTGCGCACACATGTACGCCACCGACCCGCTGGCTCGGTTCATCGCGCGGCATATGCTCGATCGCGGCTTCGACCGCATGATCGACGAGGACATGCGCGCCTTCTGCTACCTGCCCTTCGAGCACTCCGAGGACATGGCCGACCAGCGCCTGTCGCTGCAGCTGTTCGATGCCCTCGGTGGCCCCTTTCCGCCTTATGCCCGCGTGCACGCGGGGATCATCGAACGCTTCGGCCGCTTCCCCCATCGCAACCACGAGTTGGGGCGCGAGACGACACCGGAAGAGCAGGCGTTTCTCGATGACGGCGGCTTCGCCGGATAGGTCTTCCCCTCCGCGCCGGGGCGAGCGATGATCCAACGGGGATCAACAGGGGGAAAAGGCATGTCGCATGCCCAGGATCAACAGCTCGAGAGGCTGACGTTTTTTTCCGACGCGGTGTTCGCGATCGCGATCACCTTGCTCGTGATCGAGATCCATGTGCCCCACCCTTCGGCGAACACCGATGAAGCGTGGCTGCAGGCACTCATCGATCTCACGCCGCACTTCTTCGGCTTCATCCTCAGCTTCATCGTGATCGGCGCACTCTGGGCGGCGCACCACCGCGTGTTCGGGCTGCTTCGCCATTACGACCCGTCGATCGTCTGGCCGAACCTGTTCCTGCTCATGGCCGTCGCATTCATGCCGTTCTCGTCAGCGTTGATGAGCACGCATTCCACGGAGCGCATCCCCGAGGTGTTCTATGCCGCGACGCTGCTGATCGCGGGGTTGCTCCAGTACCGGCTTATCCGAAAGGCCCTGCGCGCGCCCTTCCTGCGCGAGGACGTGTCCGACGAGACGATCGCCATCATGCGCCGACGCAGCCTCGCCATGCCGTGCATGGCGGTGCTCGCGGGAGCTCTTGCATTCTGGTGGCCGGGCCCGAGCAACCTCCCGCTGGTGCTTGTGCCCGTGGTCGTCATGCTGTTCGCACGATCCAGAAAGGCCGCGACAGCTCCGGTTGAGACGACGTCGTAAGAGTGCTGACCGGGCCCGTGACCTGAGCGAAACTCAGGTCAGCGTCGTCATTTCGATGGGCACCACCGCCTCACCGCTGATGACCTGGGCCTGGCCATCCTGCACCATGAACTGGATCTGCATCGTGCGTTGCGTCAGGGCAGCGAGCGCCTCGACGGTCGTCGGGGCGATGTCGATCACCGATACGTTCTTCGTGCGCGCCACGGCCGCCGCCGTCTTCTTCCACCACACCTCGGCGCTACGGCCGCTGTAGCTATAGACGATCACGCGCTTGGCGCGGCCCGCGGCGCGACGGATACGTTGCTCGTCCGGCTGCCCGACCTCGATCCAGAGATCGACTTCGCCGGTCAGCTCCTTGCGCCAGAGGTCGGGCTCGTCGTCCGAGCTGATCCCCTTGCCGAAAGCCAGTGAGTCGTCCGCATTCAGGGCGAAGGCCAATACACGGACCATCATGCGATCGTCGGTTTCCGACGGATGCTGCGCGATCGTCAGGGCATGCGCCTGGTAATAATGCCGGTCCATGTCGCTGACCTGCAGGTCGGCCTTGAAGACCGTGGATTTGAGTGCCATGAGGTGTCGCCGGATTCGATGCCAGCCGCGAAGCGTACACGAATGCCCACACCGGTTATCCTCCGGGGGATCATACGAACGGATTCTTGATGGTGAGGCACGCCAAATCGCTTCTCGTGGCCTTGACCGCGCTCACCATCGCCATTGGCACAGGCTATATCGTCGACCGGTACCGGCATGTTCCGGTCACGCCAGTGCAGCCACCTTCCGCGCCGGTAAGGGCTGGCGCCCCAGAACCGCGGTTCCATGACCTGCCTGCCCGCCTGATGTTGCTCGCGGGAGACGGCACGGCCGGCTTCCGTGATGGCGCGAATGCGCGTTTCGCCGATCCCTGGGGGGTGGCCGTCGCGCCGGATGGCCGCGTCTTCGTGGCCGACGCCGGCGATACGGACAGGATCAGGGTCATCGACCGCCAGGGGCGCGTCACCACGTTCAGCGGCGCGGGCACGGGTTACGCCGATGGCGCGCCGTCAGTGGCCCGATTCGACACGCCCTCCGGGCTGGCCATTGACGAGGCTGGCCGCCTGTATGTCGCCGATACAGGCAATGACGCTATCCGGCGCGTCTCTACTGACGGCGCGGTGTCGACGCTAGCCGGCGGCCACGGGCCGGGCTTTACCGATGGCAAGGCCGTGGACGCCCGCTTCAATGGCCCGCTAGGCGTGGCCGTCGACCGCAATGGCGGCGTCTACGTTGCCGATACTTACAATCACCGCATTCGCCGTATCGGCACCGATGGCATCGTGAGCACCATCGCGGGTGGCCGACCGGGCTTTCAGGATGGCCCCGGTGCGCAAGCGCGTTTCGACACGCCCTGTGGCATCGCCGTGGATCCGGATGGATCGCTCTGGATCGCCGATACCGGGAACCGCGCGATCCGCCACATCGCTGTCGATGGCACCGTCAGCACGCTGGCGAAGTCCGAGCGCAACGATCATGACGCACCGCTACGCCGTCCTTTCGGCATCGCGGCCGATAGCGATGCCATCTACGTAGCCGAGGCATCGCAGAGCAGCATCCTGCGCTACGGACACGATGGCGCCCTGAGATTCGTGACGGGTGACGACGTGGGCGGCCAGCCCCTGTCGCAACCCGCCGGGCTGGCCCTCGACGGTTCAGGCCTGGTCGTGAGCGATTCGGTGTCGTCGCGCGTCTACCGTGTCCAGGACGGACCGGGAGCACCCGCGCCCGTCGGCCGCGCGCCCGACGCGCCGCTTCCCGATACCCATGGCCTCTGGCCGATCGCGCCTCAGGATGGATGGCACGAGATCGTCGGTGTCGCCGGTGAAGTGCGCGGCAACGACAAGGGCGAGAGCCGCGACCACCTGCATACCGGCGTCGACGTGCGCGCGGATGTCGGAGCGACGGTATACGCGGTCGCCGATGGTAAGGTGCGCGATCCCATCGCCGCCTGGGGTTACGGCAAGCTGTCCGAAGGGCTCGCCATCGACGGCCTCGACTACATTCACATGCGCGTCGGCCGTGATGGCCGGGGCCGCAATCTCGACCCGCGACGATTCGACGTGCTGTCGGGTGACGACGGAAAACCCGAGCGCGTGCAGGTCCGTCGCGGCACGCGCTTCCATGCCGGCGATGCGCTTGGCACCGTCAACGCGATGGCGCATACGCACCTGCAGCTTGATGGCAACGTGGCCTTCCGCAATCCGATCGCTCTTGGATTCAAGGGCTTTGTCGATCACGTGGCGCCCGTGATCGACGCCATACAACTGCGGGATGCCGCTGGCCGCGTCGTGCCTCGAGGCCGTTCGGGCCGGGTTGTCGTCAAACGCACGGACGGTGCACTCGATATCGTCGTGGAGGCCTGGGACCAGATGGACGGCAACCTGCCTCGTCGTCGTTTAGGCCTTTACTCCCTCGGCTACCAGCTCGTATCAGCCGATGGCCATACCATGCCCGGTTACACGGAACCGACGACGAACCTCGTCTTCGACCGCTTCCCGGACGATGACGCCGCCACGCGGATCATCTATGCGGCGGACAGCGGCGAGACCGTTCACGGCAGCGCCCGCACCCGCTTTCTCTACATGGCCACGAATACGTTGCACGAAGGCCAGGCGGGCGAAGGCCATTGGGACATCTCCCGGCTCCCGCCAGGCAATTACACCCTGCACATCGTCGCCAGAGACTGGTCCGGAAATACCGCCACCCACGGCGCCGACCTCCCGATCACCGTGCAGTAATCGCTTCGCCGCAGCACTGAACCTGTGGGAGCCGCTTCAGCGGCGATCCCGCGGCAGCGGGCCAGCGTGCGGCTAGCACCCATCGCCGCTGAAGCGGCTCCCACACGAGTATGCGGTTCCCCTACAGGGTTGCGCGGCTCCCACATGGTTGCGCGGCTCCCACAGGGTTGCGCGGCGTCCCGCCAGGTTGCTTTGCAGCATGGGAAATTTCGGTCATACTTGCGACCGATTCTCATTACCATTCGCAAGGACGCGTTTTCTGCCCGCTGGGAAAGTCATGTCCACCGTCCTGTTCCGCCCCCGAATCCTCACCCGTTCCGTCCGTGCCGCGCTGCTGGGCGCCTTCCTCGTGGCCTCGGCCGCCCATGCCGCCGATGGCGTCCAGGCCGACGATCCCCAGCAGAAAGCGCGCGACAACTCCACCACCCTTTCGGGCGTGCAGGTGGAGGCCAACGTGGCCGCACCCACGGCTGAATACGCCGGTGGACAGGTCGCCCGCGGCGGGCGTTTTGGCGTGCTTGGCAACCAGGACGCGATGAACGTGCCGTTTGCCATCACGAGCTACACGGACACGCTGATCCGTAACCAGCAGGCACGCAGCCTGGGCGATATCGTTTCGAACGATCCGGCCGTGCGCACGGGGTTCGGCTTCGGCAATTTCTCCCAGGTCTTCACCATTCGCGGCTTCCAGGTCTATAGCGACGACATCGCGTTCGATGGCCTCTATGGCCTGTTGCCCCGTCAGCTGCTTGCCCCCGAACTGATCAGCCGCGTCGAGGTGTTCAAGGGTGCCAGCGCGTTCCTCAACGGTATCAGCCCCGGTGGATCCGGCATCGGCGGCAACATCAACATCGCGCCCAAGCGCGCCGAAGCCGACCCGATCACCCGCATCGGCCTCGACTGGGGTAGTGACAGCCAGGTGGGCGGCAGCGTCGATCTGGGCCGCCGATTCGGCGCGAACAAGGAATTCGGCATCCGCGTGAACGCGGTGCACCGCGATGGCAACACCGCGATCGACGGCGAGCAGCGCCGTGTCACGGCCGCGTCGGTGGCCTTCGATTACCACGGCGAGAAGCTGCGCATCACCACCGACATCGGCTACCAGAAGCAGGTGATCACCGGTGGTCGCGCCGTCGTCTATGCCAGTGGCCTCAGCTACATCCCGCGTGCGCCCTCCGCCAAGACGAACTACGCGCAACCCTGGTCCAACTCGTCGCTCGAGGACACTTTCGGCGTCGTGCGCGCCGAGTACGACTTCACGCCCTGGCTCACGGGTTACGTGTCCGCCGGCGCGCATCATGGCAACGAGTTCGGCGACTATGTCAGCCCTACCCTGGTCAACACCAACGGTGCCGCCACCGAAACGCGTTTCACCGTGCCTTATATCGCGGACACCGCCACGGGCGAAGCCGGTTTCAACGCGCATCTCGACACCGGCGAAGTGAGTCACCGGGTCAACGTCGGATTCTCCGCACTCACCTTCCGCAAGAAGGCCGCCTACGCCGGTTCGCTTGATCCGATCAATACGAACATCTATTCGCCCACGTATGTGCCGGTGCCGGACTTCGCTTATAACGTCGGCCCCATCAGCGACCCGGGCATCACCGGCCGCACGCAACTGCGTAGCGTGGCCGTGTCGGACACGCTGGGTTTCATGGACGACCGCCTTGAAGTGATCCTCGGCGCGCGCCGCCAGAAGCTGCATGCGCTGGGTTACGACTATGCCGTGGATGGCGTCGATGGCGCGAAGAGTTCGGAGTTCGAGCAGTACGCCACGAGCCCGGTCTTCGGCGTGAACTTCCGTCTGGCCGACCAGTGGTCCCTCTATGCCAACCACATCGAGGCGCTGACCCAGGGCGACCAGGCCCCGGCAACCTTCAACAACCTGCCGGTGACCAACGCCGGCAAGGTGTTCGCCCCGTACAAGTCCAAGCAGAACGAGATCGGCGTGAAGTGGGACGCGGGCACCATCGGTAGCAGCCTCAGCCTGTTCCAGATCAAGCAGCCCAGCGCCTATGTCGACGCGACCAACACGTACGTGGTCGACGGCGAGCAGCGCAACCGCGGCGTCGAATGGAGCTTCTTCGGCCAGCCGGTCGACAACGTGCGCGTGCTCGGTGGCGCGAACTACATCAAGCCGGAGCTGGTGAAGACCCAGGGTGGCCTCAACGACGGAAACGACGGCATCGGCGTGCCGCGCTTCCAGGCCAATGCCGGCGTGGAATGGGATATCCCGAACACGCCGGACATCACCCTGAGTGCCCGCGCCGTTCGCACGGGCAAGCAATACCTGGACACCGCCAACACCCTGAAGCTGCCCGCGTGGACTACCTACGATGTCGGCGCGCGCACCACGGCCCACGTCGAAGGCGTGCCTGTGACGTTCCGCCTGACCGTGCAGAACCTCACCAACAAGGGCTACTGGGCCTCAGCCAATGGCGGCTACCTGACCCAGGGCACGCCCCGCACGTACTACGTCTCGGCTTCGTTCGATCTCTGAGCCGTCACTTCTCCTGGCGCACGGACTTGAACGACGCGCGCATCTCCTGGACGAAGGCGTCGGGCTGTTCCCAGGCGGCGAAATGGCCGCCCTTGGGAAGGCGGTTGTAGTGGATGAGCTTGGGATAGGCCTTTTTCGCCCAGCTCTCCGGCGCCGCGTAGATCTCGTCCGGGAACACGCTGATGGCCACCGGGATCATGATGTGCTTCGGCGCGAAGAAAGGAAGCTTGCTCTCCCAGTACAGGCGCGCGGATGACACGGCGGTCTCGGTAAACCAGTAGAAGCTCACGTTATCCAGGATGTCGTCACGGCTGAGGCCCTCGGTCTGGCCGTCGAAGACCCGGGCGATCAGCTTGTAGCTGCGTATGTCGTGGTCGATCATCCACGCGGCCAGGCCGATGGGCGAATCTTCGAGCGCATACAACGTCTGCGGCCGACCGGCCATTTCCTGGGCGTAGCCGAGGCCATGCTTGTAGAAGTCGTCGAGCTGGTCGTACGCATATTTTTCGTCCGCCGAGAGTCCCGCCGGTGCGGGCTCGCCGGCCGCGAGCTTCGCCGCGATATCGTCCGGAATCGTGGCGGCCATGTTGGTATGGATCGCCAGCAGTTCCGGTGGCGCCTGTACGGCCATCTGCTCCGACACCGCATTGCCCCAATCGCCGCCCTGGGCCACGAAATGCTTGTAGCCCAAGCGCTTCATCAGCACCGTCCAGGCGCGGGCGATGTGCTGGGGATCCCATCCCGTCGTGGTCGGTTTGCCCGAGAATCCATAGCCGGGCAACGAGGGAATCACCACATCGAAGGCATCCGAAGCCTTTCCACCATGGGCCGTCGGATTCACGAGCGGGTCGATGATCTTCAATTGCTCAACGATCGAGCCTGGCCACCCGTGCGTGATGATGAGCGGCAAGGCGTTCTTGTTCTTCGACTTCACGTGGATGAAATGGATATCCACGCCGTCGATGTTCGTCACGAACTGCGGCAAGGCGTTCAACCGCGCTTCGAGCTTCCGCCAGTCGTAATCCGACTGCCAGTAATCGGCGAGCTTGCGCATGGTGGCGAGTTGCACACCCTGGGTCGTATCGTCGACGGTCTCCTTGGACGGCCATCGCGTCGCGGCGATCCGGCGGCGCAGGTCCGCCAGGTCCGCATCGGAGATATGTGTCTTCGGGAAAGGCCGTATGGACGTATCGCCACTCGTCGCCTTGGCCGCTGCCGCGTCACCACCCGAAGCTTGTGCGACGACGGCATTCGGCGTGGCACCGCTGGCGGCGACACTGACGCCTTCCATCGGTGGTGTTGCCGCTTTCGCCGCCGGCGGCGCGAATAAACAGAGGGACCCAACGAGAACGGACACGGAAAGCAACTGCCAACGACCCGATGATGCGAACTCTGACGACATGACAACACCCCTCTATCGGCTCGCCGCCGGATGGGCGGGAACGCATGGGAATGACAAGGTCCGTGGTTCGAGAATCCGCTGGTCCGTTAGCGGCAGGCGGAGAGCCTGATTCTAGCCATGGGTTATTGCTGTCCGATACACCATAAGGTATTAGACCGACACCCGAGGTCTTCGGCCGAAGCCTGTATCACAGGTGAAACGGCGATCGAAGAAGAGGCCTGTTTTCTAGGCCTTTCCCGCGGCGATATTCACGCTGATGGCGATGATGAAGACGTTGAAGAAGAACGCGATCGCACTATGCATGAGGCCGATACGACGGAGGTAGCGCGTCGTGATCTGCACGTCGGAGACCTGGAAAGTCATGCCGATGGTGAAAGAGAAGTACGCGAAGTCCCAATAATCCGGTTCTTCGGTGCCCGGGAACTCGAGCCCCTGGTGTTGCTTGCCGAATTCGCCGTAGAAGCCATGCGCGTAGTGCAGCGCGAACAGCGAGTTCATGAACATCCAGGACAGGATGATCGTGGTCGCGGCGACGGCAATCGCGAACGAACCACCGTGGCTACCGGACTTCAGCTCGGTATTCACGGATACCAGCACCACCGCCGATACGGCGACGCCAATGAGCAAGGTGCTCCAGCGACCGACGTCCTGTTCGCGGGCTTCGTGGCGCATCCTCGCGGGCGTCGCATGATGGAAGATGCGAAGGATGAGCAGCAGGTAGACGATCGCGCCGATATCGAAGCCGAGCAACAGGCTCAGCGAGCGCGACACGCCTGCCAGGGGAAGCAGCAGCCCCGCGACGATGGCGACGATGGCGCTCGTGACCAGGCGCGGGCGTGAACGAATGAAACGCAGCGGCCACGCGCCGCGTGACCTGGATCTTGCCGGCGTCTTCTCGTCCGTCATGCTGTTTCAGGATGGCGCAAGGCTGCTTTCCTCGATATCGCCCATGACCCGGTTCCGCCCTGCCCGCTTGGCGCGATAAAGGGCGACATCGGCGTCCCGGCACAGGCGCTGCAATTCGTGACCGGACTTGCTGGTGGAAGCCAGGCCGGCGCTGGCCGAGAATGACACGACACGGCCCTCGTCGACCACCGGCGATGCCTCGATGGCCATGCGGATGCGATCGGCGATCACCAACCCCTGCGCCCTGGGACAGTCCGCCAGCAGGACACCGAACTCCTCGCCACCCAGGCGGCCGAACAGATCCGTCGGACGCAGCTGCTGACGGCAGATGGCGACCGTATGCATCAGCACGAGGTCGCCCATGGCGTGGCCGTGGTTATCGTTCACTTCCTTGAAGTGATCCAGGTCGATGAACACCAGGCAAGCCGATTCATGGCGCTTCTCCAGCGAACCGAGGACACGATCGGCTTCGCTCATGAAGTGCTGGCGATTGTAGATACCGGTCAGTCCGTCGTGGCACGACAGCTTCTTGAAACGGAGCTGGGACAGTTTCAGGCGTACCAGCCAGAACACGACGGAGGCGAGAAACATCAGCAACAGCACGATATAGAGCCGCCCGGTTTCGACGGCCTTCGTTTCCAGGCTCTTCTGCAGGCGCAGGATGCTGTTCTGCTTGCTCAGCCGCTCGGTCTCGAGTTTCTGCAACAGGGTGTGTTGCTGGCTGAGCTCGAACGCCAGTCCCCTGGCCGTGATGTCGTCGAGATTGCTCCTGTCCTGCGCTACGTACTGCTCGTAGTACGACAGGGCGGATACGGCATCACCATGGGCTTTCTCCACCTTGTAGAGCGTTTCGTAGGCATCCCTAAGCCACTCGTTGGTTTCGCCGGGACCGCGCATGGCGATGGCCGCCAACCCGGCCTTCCGCGCATCGTCGTAATTGCCCAGCGCCACGAGGGCCTTCGCTCGCTGCACCAGCCCGGACACCATGTGCAGATGGTAATGGCTTGCCTGGATGTCCTGGTCGATCTGGCCAAGCAATGCCAGCGCCTTTCGTGGCTGGTTTTCGCCAAGGTAAAGGTCGCCGAGAATAAGCCGGACCGCATTGGCGTACACGCGTTGTCCAGCCTCGACACATGTCTGGATGGTCTGCGCCACGTCCGGATCGGATGAGGTGAGCCGCTTGCCGTTCTGCAGGGCGGCGATCCTGAGCACCTGCGCACGGCAAGGGCTTTCGCCCGACGGCACGGAGGCTTCCGCGATATCCGCATACTGGGTCGCAAGAGCGATCTGGCCGGCTCCGTTGGCCGCCTGCGACAGGTTAAGCAGGACCATCGAACGCGCCGCCGGATCCGCAATGTCCGGCAGGCTGCTGGCCAGGCTGTTGGCCAGTGCGAACGCCTCTTCGTAACGACGGTTCAAGCCAAGATTGCTCATGAGGAGCGCAGACGCCTTGGCCTTCAGGGAGGTGTCACCGCTGCGGGCGATGATCTCCCGCAATTGGGCTTCGGAGCGCGGGTAGTCGCCGCCGAACATGGTTTCCCAGGCGTCGAGATAGCGAAGGCGCCACTGGTCCGCCGGGCTCAGCGCAGGTGCTTCCCGATGGATCTGCGCCAGTTGCTGCACAAATCGGGCGTGATCCCTGATGCCCAGGCTTTCCGTCTGCGCAAGGAACGCCGCGGGATCCGCAATGGTCCCCACGGCGCCCACCGGTGACACGGAGGCACAAAACAGCATGGCCATCCATGCAGCCCATGACCAAGGGCGACCCGGCAGCCACGAAATCATTGACGAGGAAGACGGCGACTATTCGCGGTCGACATCCGGGACGGAACGCTGCACTTCGTCTTCCTGGACTGGCGTGTCCTCTTCATATTCTTCCTCCTCCTCGTGACCCGGACCTTGCGTGGCCTGGGTCGAAAACATGTGCCGCGATCCAAATTCCGCGGACAGTGAAGCCGTGTCACCCGATGCGACGGCGGACGCGAGCGCCCCCGCATCGGACTCTGGCATCGCCTCGAGCATCTTCGCAAGTTCGTCCGCGGAGGCGTGACGCAACGAGGCATCACGGCCGATGGCCTCCAGAAGGTCGATGGTATCGAACATGTGTTTCCCCTGTTCCTGTAGCTGCCGCTAGGGCCGATGGTGCACCTTGACGGCAGTGACTTACGTTTCTTTACATGACGCCGGTCTTTTCCAGTGCGTCCAGGGCGGCCAGGCGCTCGCGTATCGCGGTATTCGGAATCAGGGGCTGCGCGGGTGGGAGAACGACCGTCTCCTCGGCGGTAATCGGCGCTTCGGGGAGGTCACGAAGCAGGATCCGCCGGATGCGCGGCTGCTCGATGGGCAGGGTCGCGCCGCGATAGATGACGATTTCATGGTCGAGCGGGTAATCCTGGCTCAGTACGTCGACAAGCACCTGGCGGTATGCCGCGCCGGTACGGAACCGCGCCAGCGACATGTCGCCCACGATGCCGACCTGCCAAAGCACCAGGTAACCGGTCGGGTCGATGCGGCGCTGGTAGAAAAGCAGCTGGCTGGCTTCGAAATGCTGGCAGCCGACGCGACCCGGGTCGAATCCCAGATCGGCGTACAGGCAGTCCTCGGCGGAGATGCCCGGCTCCATGTGTGCTTCGAATCCCTCGGCGCGTGCCGCTTCGATGGCCTTGTGTGGTGACCAGGCGAAGATCCCCGGATGGCCATAGAACACACCGCACACCCGTTTTCCTGCGCGAACCTCGGCCATGATGACCTCGACCCATTCGCGATACGTGCGCAGTCGCGACTTGCCTTCCTCGTAGTAGGGCTGGAGGCTGCGCACGTCATCGTGCATGCGCTCCAGCCATGCCTCCACAAGACGGTCGGAGAGCCCGGCGAAGACAACGTCGGCCTGCTCGATATGGCTCCGCGCCAGCGGCGTGAGGTGCGAACCGAGGGTCATGCCCATGCCGACACAGGCGAGGCTGCCGCGACGCGCAGTGTCCGGCGCGGGAGGAAAAGAGGAGTTCATGGCGCGATAGTAGGCCACTCGGGCCCGACGCGCTCGATCAGGCCGTCGCCGCGGCCTTCCCATGCAATCAATCGAAGCCCGGACAAATAAAGTTAAGGCGACCCATCGATAGAGAGGATGCCATGACCGACCCCGTCGACCAGAAACGACGCCACCTGCTCGGTGCCACGGCGCTGGGACTCGCCGCCGCACAATTGGGCGTGAGCGCGACCGCCGAGGCCCAGGCCGCGACGGGGGCGCCAGGCCCGCTGAAGACGCCATCGTCCGCCGGCGCCACGTCGTTCGCCGCCCTGAAGACCGTAAAGGCCGGCGTGCTGGAGATCGGCTATGCCGAGGACGGCCCCGCAGGCGGGCCGCCGGCGCTGCTTCTGCATGGCTGGCCGTACGACATCTACGCCTTCGTGGAGGTGGCGCCCATCCTCGCGGCGGCGGGATACCGGGTCATCGTGCCGTACCTCCGTGGCTACGGCAGCACGCGATTCCTCTCGCCGTCGACCCCGCGCAACGCCCAGCAGGCGGCGCTCGCGGCCGATGTGACCGCCCTCATGGATGCCTTGAAGATCCAGAAGGCCGTCATCGCGGGCTTCGACTGGGGTGCCCGTTGCGCGGACATCGTGGCGGCCCTATGGCCGGAGCGTTGCAAGGCGCTGGTATCCGTCAGCGGCTATCTGATCGGCAGCCAGGAACTGAACCGGGCGCCGCTGCCTCCCAAGGCCGAGCTGAGCTGGTGGTACCAGTTCTACTTCGCCACCGACCGCGGCCAGGCCGGCTACGCCAAGTACACCCACGACTTCGCACGGCTGATCTGGCAACAGGCATCGCCGCAGTGGCACTTCGACGACGCCACGTTCCAGCGGTCGGCGCCTGCCTTCGACAATCCGGACCACGTGGCAATTTCCATCCACAACTATCGCTGGCGGCTGGGACTCGCCAAGGGTGAGGCGAAATACGACGCGCTGGAAGCCCGGCTCGCCACGTTCCCGGTCATCGGGGTGCCGACGATCACCATGGAAGGCGACGCGAACGGCGCGCCGCATCCCGATCCGGCGTCCTATGCCAAGCGCTTCTCAGGCAAGTACGAGCATCGCCTGATCAGTGGTGGCATCGGCCATAACCTGCCGCAGGAAGCGCCGCAGGCCTTCGCGAAAGCGGTGATGGACGTGGATAAGTTCTGATCGCGACCGCGCGCGGCGTCAAGGCGTGCCGTTGAACAGGCGCATGCGCGCGGAAGCCACCTGGGTCACCGCATCCACGGCGTACGGCAGGATCCGGTAGGGAACGACATCGTTGGGACGCTCCGCCAGTCCCTTCTCGAGACCCTGCCTCCACGCGATGCGCAGTTCCGTGTTGATATGGACGATGTTCATGCCGGCGGCGATGGCGCGGGTGAATTCCTCATCCGCGGTGCCCGACCCTCCGTGCAGGGTCA
>DATNJP010000239.1:0-5621 GCA_035603855.1 Luteibacter sp.
CCGCCGTCGCGTATCACGGGTGCGAGGGCCTGGACGCCGAAGAAAACACCGCGGGTGTTGATGTTGAAGTGTGCGTCGTAGACCTCGGGCGATACCTCCGAAGACGGGGAGATCGTGATGACCCCGGCGTTCGCCATATAGATATCGAGCGCACCGAACCGCTCGCGAATGACGGCGGCGACGTCAGCATGATGCGCGAGATCGGCAACGTCTCCCTGGATGCCGATCGCACCGTGGCCGATGCGGCTGACCGCCTGGTCGAGGGCGTCCTGCCGACGGGCAGTTACGATGACTTGTGCCCCTTCGCGGGCGAACAACTCGGCGGACGCGAGGCCGATGCCACTGTTGCCCCCGGTGATGAGGACGGTCTTGTCTTTCAGGCGATGCATGGAATGTCCAATGTGCGTTGCGTTGGGCATGATATGAGTCGTGTTCTTCCCGCATGCAGTCTTCCGGGCGGCATTTCACCTGTGCCATGGAGTCCAAGATGGGTAGCCTGCTGAACCAGTCGGCAAGCCTCGTTGCCTTTGTCCGCGCCGTGGAGGCTGGCTCGTTCAGCGCGGCCGCACGAAACGCCGGAACGACGCCGTCAGCGATATCCAAGGGCATTGGACGCCTCGAAGCGGAACTGGGAACGAAGCTCTTTCGGCGCTCGACGCGAACGCTGAGCCTCACGCCCGACGGGCAGGCCTTCTTCGATCGCGTCGCCCCGCTTCTGCGCGACATCGATGATTCCGCTGATGCGATACGTCCATCGGGCGCCGCGCGCGGCCGTCTTCGCGTCAGCATGCCGAGTGAACTGGGACGTCTGCTGATGCCGTCGATCACCACGGTGTTCCTGTCCCGGCATGCCGATCTCGAACTGGATATGGTGCTCGTCGACCGGCATGTCGACGTGATCCGCGAAGGATATGACGTGGTGTTCCGGGTGGGTGAAACGCCCGACAGCGACCTTAACGCCCGGACGCTCGCGCTGCTGGACATGGCCCTGGTCGCGTCTCCGGCCCTTTTACGCGAGCGTGGGGCTCCATCGACGATCGACGAACTGCGCGAACTGCCGTTCGTGCGCTACCTGCTGAGGGGAAGGTCATTGCCGGTCACGTTCGCCGATGGCACCACGATCCTTCCGCAGGGGCGCATGGGCATGGACACGGGATTCGGCCTGCGCGCCGCGGCGTTGAACGGCATGGGCGTCGCGTACCTGATGAAATGCACGGTGCAGGACGATATCGATCGCGGTGACCTCGTGCAGGTCATGAAGAACCAGCGCTTGCCGTCGTTGCCGTTGCAGGCGCTTCATGCCTTCGGTCGCCTGACGCCGGTGCGGGTGAAACTGTTCTCGGAATTCATCGCACAGCAGATGCGGCGAATCATCGGGAAGCAGGGCTGACCTGCCGGAAAACGTTCAAGTGGCCGCCATGAGGCGGCCACTTGTGACACACGATCGAGCGACGTTTCAGACCAGTTTCGCCGGCTTCAGCAGGTCGGACAGGCCCACGCGGTGCAGCATCTCCGCGCGGACGCGGTCGAGTACCGCGAAGCCGACATCGGCGCCATCCTGCGTCGGGTCGTAGTGGAACCGGAACGGACGGCTGCCGAAGGGCATGTTCACGATATCCACGATGCCCGTAGCCACGCCGGCCACATCGGCGTCATCGGGGACGATCTCGGCGAAGGCCTTCTGCACCTGCTCGCCAAAGCCCTTGTACGGACCGGCTTCGTAATCGGCGAGACGGGCCTCGTCCGCCGGGCGACCGGAGTGGGCGAAGTGATTGGTGCCCTTGGTGAAGGCACCGGGGACGACGATCGAGGTCTCGATGCCCCAGCGCGACAGCTCACGGGCGTACTGCACGGCCAGGGCGTCCATCGCGGCCTTCGCGGCGAAGTAGGGCGACAGGTAAGGCGGGGTGCCGCCTGCCGAACTGCTGCTCGACACCCACACCAGCAGGCCTTGCTTCGCGGCGCGCATGTGCGGCAAGGCGGCGCGGTTCACTCGTTGCGTGCCAAGCACGTTCACGTCGTACTGCTGGGCAAACTGCTCCGGGGTGAAGGCTTCGGCCGGGCCGAACATCATGTGGCCGGCGTTGTGCACCAGGACGTCGATGCGGCCGCTTTCCTTGATGATCGCCTGGACGGCGGCTTCCGCCGATGCGTCCGATTGCACGTCGAGTTCGAGTGCGCGCAGGTCGATCTTCTCAGCCGCCGACAGGTCGGCCATTTCCTTCGCGTTTCCCGCGTTGCGCCCCGCCACATCGCGCATCGACGCGTACACGGTGTGGCCGGCGCGGGCGAGCGCCTCGGCGGTGATGCGGCCAAAGCCGCTGGATGCACCGGTGATCAGGATGATTTTCTTGCTCATGACTGCGCTTTCCTTAAGGGGATCGAGGGGAGGGGGCTTACCGGAAGATCAGATGACGCCGCCGTTGGCGCGCAGGACCTGGCCGTTGATCCAGGAACCGTCCGGTCCGGCCAGGAAGGACACCGCGTTGGCGATATCTTCCGGCTGGCCGAGGCGCTCCAGCGGCGACAGCTTGGTCAGGTGGTCGATCACCGCCTGCGGCTTGCCGACGAAGAAGAGTTCGGTGGCGGTGGGGCCCGGGGCGATGGCGTTGACCGTGATGTTCCGGCCGCGCAGTTCCTTCGACAGGACATGCGTCATCGCCTCGACGCCGGCCTTGGTGGCGGCATAGACCGCGTAGGTCGGCTGGTACAGGCCGACGACGCTGGACGAGAGGTTGATGATGCGGCCGCCCTGGCGCAGGCGCTTCGAGGCTTCGCGCAGCATGTTGAAGCTGCCCTTGAGGTTGACGGCGATCTGGCTGTCGAACAGCGAGTCTTCGGCGTCGGCGATGTTGGCGAGCTTCATGATGCCGGCGTTGTTGACGATGACGTCGACACCGCCGAAGGCGGCCTGGGCGGCATCGAACATGCGGCTCACCGCCGCCGCGTCGCTCACGTCGGCCTGGGCGGGGGTGGCCCGGCCGCCGGCGGCTTCGATGCGGGCCACGAGGCTCTCGGCCTCCGCCACGTTGCCGGCGAAATTGACGACCACCGTGAAACCGTCGGCCGCCAGGCGGGTGGCGATAGCAGCGCCGATACCGCGGGAAGCACCTGTAACAATGGCAACCTTGTTCGTGTCGTTCATGGGGATTCTCCAGTGGTGCCGCCCGTTGTGGGCGGCGTGGGATCACTATCCCCGCTTGAGGGCGGGAAATAATCCAGCTAAGTTCAGCAACACAGTTCCGTGTGAACGAACAATGGGGGCGCAGGGCGTTATGGATCGGCTGGAGGCCATGCGGTTGTTCACCCGGGTGGTCGAACGGAGGAGCTTTACCCAGGCGGCCAACGACCTGGAGATACCCCGTTCGACGGCGACGCAAGTTATCAAGCAGCTGGAGGACCGGCTTGGTGTAAAGCTCCTCCAGCGCACGACGCGCGCGGTTCGTCCAACCCTGGACGGTGAGGCGTACTACCGTCGTTGCATGTCCATCCTCGATGACATCGAGGACGCCGAAGGCGCGTTCAGCGGGGCGGTGCCGAAAGGCATGCTCAGGATCGAGGTGCAGGGCACCATCGCCCGGCATTTCCTGATGCCGGGCCTGGAGAAGTTCTTTGCGACATATCCGCAGATCGAGATCGCCATGAGCGAGAGCGACCGCTGGGTGGACATCATTCGCGAGGGCTGCGATTGCGTGCTGCGCTATGGCGCGCTACCTGACAGCGATCTGATCGCGCGGCCCGTGACGGCACTCGAGCGCGTGACATGCGCTGCCACGAGCTACCTGGAAAAGCACGGCACGCCGACGACGCTCGACGACCTGTCGATGCACCGCGCGGTATGCCTTCGCTCCATCACCACGGGTGCGCTGACACCGTTCGAATTCGTCGAGGGCGACCAGCTCACCAAGGTCGACATGGCCGTGCCGCTATCGGTGACGGGCACCGAGAGCTTTCTGGAAGCGGTGCGCCTGGGCTTTGGGCTCGCGCAGATGCCGATGTTCCACATCGAGGAAGATCTCGCGGCGGGTCGTCTTCAGCGGGTGCTTCCCGAGTACCCGTTGCCGCCGGGGCCGGTGTCGATCCTGTATCCGCGCGCACGTCAGTTGAGTCCCCGCGTGCGCGTGTTCATCGACTGGGTGATCCAGCAGTTCGCCGCACGGCCCCATGCCGGTTATCCCGGAGCGTGACCGACGCTATCTGGCAGGTTTCGGCGTGACCATCACGGCGATGGCTTCGACATATGTCACCCGTACCATCTGGCCGACCTTCAACTGCTTCATGCGGGCCTGGCGGGCGGGATCCTTCACCTTGATCTCGCGTTGCTTCCCGTCAGGGCCGGTCAGGGTCACCGTGTGATTCTTCAGGTCGAGGGCGGTGAGCCGGCTCGTCACCGAGATGGCCTGCTCGGCCGAGGCGCCCGGTTTGGATCCCTT
Source organism: Luteibacter sp. (assembly GCA_035603855.1). Classification (GTDB taxonomy): domain Bacteria; phylum Pseudomonadota; class Gammaproteobacteria; order Xanthomonadales; family Rhodanobacteraceae; genus Luteibacter. Next base: position 4,434 of record DATNJP010000239.1, read on the forward strand.
GGGCGCGCGATCGGTTTCGCCGCTGGTCTCTACACCGACCGCCGCGCTGTCGGCCGGAAGCAGTTCCAGCGCGGTGGCGGCCTCGAACGTCGCGGTGACCTCGTCACCCACCTTCAACTGGTCGAAGTTGCGCACTTCCGGCCCGGCTTCGATGGTGAATTCGTTGCCATTCGCTCCGCGAAGGGTCACGAAGCGGCTTCCGCGATCGATGTTCGTCACCGTCGCGGTCGAGGTCTGTTCCTCGCGGGCCAGTTCGAAGGCCGCGCTCTGCACCGTGGACGAATGCGCCGGTGCCTGCGCCTGGGCCTGGGCCGGCGACGCGAAGGCCATGGCGATCGCACTGGCCAGAAGGCAGGTAGTCACGACATACAGGTGTTTCATCGAAGGTCTCCGGGGAATCGCCACCCGGTGATCATCATTCACGGCCTTCCGGTCCCACGAGCGTAAGACCACCGGGATCGCCTAAGTAGTTCTACGTGGCGTCGCGATTCCATCGACTTTCGATAGCATGGGTGTCGAACCAGGTGTGTGGCCACAGCCACCTCATCGCGCGGGAGGGACACATGAAGAAGACGGCTTCAAGCGGGGACGCATCGGCTCTGATCGACCAGAGAATCGCCGAGCTGGGCGACTGGCGGGGCGAAACACTGGCCCGGATGCGGAAGCTCATTCACGAGGCGGACCCGGATGTCGTCGAGACCTGGAAATGGATGGGTACGCCCGTGTGGGAACACGACGGGATCATCTGCACCGGCGAAACCTACAAGGCCAAGGTGAAGTTGACCTTTGCCAAGGGCGCTTCGTTGAAGGACCCGGGCAAGCTGTTCAATTCGAGCCTCGACGGGAATGTGAGGCGAGCGATCGATATCGAAGCCGGCGGGAAGATCGATGCAGCGGCGTTCAAGGCGCTCGTCCGCGCGGCGATCGCCCTGAATCAAACTAAGGGTAAGGCTCAAGCGAAGCGAACTACATAAGAAACGGCCACCTCGTGAGAGATGGCCGTTCCCGGTCGCACTGGTGGGTGCTGCCTGTTCAGGCAGCCCGACCATTATTCCGGCTGTGTAGCGACGGCAGCCGGGAAATTGCCCACATTGACCGTGGCGATCATCTTGTTGGTGAACGGGTTGAGCACGGACACGGTGTTGGAGCCTGAGTTCGTGACGTACACGCGGCCGGACGAGCGGCTGA
>DATNJP010000240.1:0-3894 GCA_035603855.1 Luteibacter sp.
GAGGATCAGGTCGACGTGCGTCGTCATCAGGATATCGAGCGCCGTCTCCACGTCGATGGCGATGCGGCAATCCACGCCCCATCGACCGAGCAGCGCGCGCATCCCTTCCAGGATCGTCTCGTCGTTGTCCAGGCACAACACCGTAAGCGGTAACTGTTCGCCACCCGGGCGCACCATCGCCGGCGCGCGCTTTCGCGATACGGCTTCGGTGCGCGGCACCGAGATGCTGAAGCAGCTTCCGCGTCCCACGTGCGAACGCAGGCCCAGGGGATGTTCAAGAATGCCGGCGAGGCGATCGCAGATGGAGAGGCCGAGTCCAAGGCCTTTCTCGCCCCAGGGCGACGGCCGCTCCAGTCGCTGGAACTCGCCGAAGATCCGCGCCTGTTGTTCGTCGGCGATACCCGGGCCGCTGTCCCACACTTCGATACGTACCTGGTCACCGCGACGGCGGACGCCAAGCACGACACCACCCGCGCGCGTGTAGCGCAATGCGTTGGAAAGGAAGTTGGCGACGATGCGACGCAACAGCTGTGCGTCGGAGCGCACCGACAGCGATGACGGAACCACGTGCAGTGTCAGGCCACGTTGCTCCGCGACCACCGCGAATTGCTGACGCAGCGAGTCGAACAGATCGGCAAGCGCGAAGGGGGCGATCTCGGGTCGATAGCTACCTGCGTCGAGACGTGACACATCGAGCAATGCATCGAGCAGGTCTTCCGCCGCACGGAACGATGCATCGATGCGTTCCGCAAGCTGCGCCGCTTCGGTATCCAGTCCAGGATGCTGGCGAAGCGCCGATGTAAACAGGCGTGCCGCGTTCAATGGCTGCAGAAGATCGTGACTCGCCGCCGCGAGGAAGCGTGTCTTGGAGGCGTTGGCAGCTTCCGCTTCGCGTCTCGCAATCGCGGTCGCGCTCAATGCTTCGGAAAGCTCTGCTGTACGTACTTCGACACGCTGCTCGAGTGTCTCGTTGGCATCGATGAGCGCCTGTTCGACCGACTTGTACGCGGTGACGTCCGTGAACGTGGTGACGAATCCACCGCCGGGCAACGCACGTCCACGCATTTCGATCACGGTGCCATCGGGCCGCACGCGCTGGAACACATGCGGCGAGCCGGCGCGCATGTAGCGGATGCGTTTGCCCACATGCTCGTCCACTTCGCCCGGGCCGCATTCGCCGTGCTCCGCATTCCATCGAATGAGGTCGGCGACCGGAAGACCGACGTAGACCATGCCTTCCGGGTAATCGAAGAGTTCGAGATAGCGGCGGTTCCATGCGACAAGGCGCATCTCGCCGTCGACCACGCTGATGCCTTGCGAGACATTCTCCAACGTCGTGGAAAGCAGTTCGCGATTGAAGCGGAGTTCCTGCGAGGCCTCGTCCATCAAGGCCATGGCCTCCGCGATGTCGAGTCCCGTGCCCGATAACGCACCCATGAGGATGCGCCGCGCGCTCGCAGCTCCCACGGCGCTCGCAAGAAGACGTTCGGTGAACTGGATCAATGGTCGATCCGCGGAATCACCGGGGGAGAGCGTGATGCCATGACGCTGTCCGTATTCGTTAAAGGCGCGCACCGTCACGCGGTCGCCGACGATGCGGCCTGCGATCGTTCCGAGGTCGCGCACGGTCACGCGTCCGCGCCAGTCGCCGGCACCGGTGGCACTGCGAACAAACGGATCGACGAAGAGGGCGGCGTGCAAGCGTTCGGCGACGCTGGGACGGAACCGCAACGAGATGAAGACGAGGCAGCCGACGTTGAACAGCAACGACCAGAACGTGCCGTGCGTGACGGATTCCCATCCGGAGAGATGGAACAGCTCGGTGGGCTTGAGCCAGCCGATGCCGAGCGGGCCATCGTCGATCCATCTCGGATGCAGCCATCCTGCACGCGTCATCGCCGGTAGCAGCAGCGTGTATGCCCAGACCACGAATCCGGCCAGGAGGCCGACGTAGACACCGACGCGGCTCGCACCACGCCAGTAAAGCGCGGAGACGATCGCGGGAGCGAACTGCGCCACCGCCGCGAACGAGAGCAGGCCGGTGGCGGCGAGGTTTTCGGCGTCCGCGATGATGCGGTAGTAGATATACGCCAGTCCGGCGAGGACGACGATCGCGACTCGCCGGACGAGCAGCACGATGTTCGACAGATCGCCGCGGCGCTCGAGATCGAGGCGCTTGATGCGCAGCAGCGTCGGCATCACCAGGTCGTTGCTGATCATGGTCGCGAGCGCGACGGCGGCGACGATCACCATGCCCGTGGCGGCGGAGAAGCCGCCGACGAAGGCAAGCAAGGCCATGCCGCTATCGCCCAGCGCGAGCGGCAGGTTCAGCACCCACGCATCGACATGTCCCTGCGTGACCTGGGGAAGCAGCATGCCCGCGCTGACGATCGGCAGCACGGCCGCCGAGATCAGGATCATGTAGATGGGGAAGAACACGCGCGCGCGGCGAAGATCGCGCGGGTCCTCACACTCGACGACACCGATCTGGAATTGGCGCGGCAGGCAGAACATCGCGCAGAAGGCGAGCAGCGTCTGCGCGACGAAGCCCGGTGGCATGCTTCCTTTCTCCACCTGCATGATGGGCGCACGCATGGTTTCGACGATGCCCGGGCCGTGAAGGTAGGCGTAGATGCCGATGGCGACGAACGCCAGAAGCTTCACCAGCGATTCGACGGCCACCGCCAGCATCATGCCGTGGTGATGTTCGGTGGCATCGATGTTGCGCGTACCGAAGAGGATCGCGAACACGGCGAGGAGGGCGGCGCACCACAAGGCACTGTCGCCGAACCACCAGGCCGAACTGTCGGTACCCAGCACGGAGAACGACATCGCCACGGCTTTGAACTGCAGCGCGATGTACGGAATGATCGCGACGACCGCGATGATGGCCACGAGCGCCGCCAGGCCGTGCGACTTGCCGAAGCGTGCGGCGATGAAGTCGGCGATGGACGTGATGTTGCGTTCGCGCGCCACGAGCACCAATCGCTCGAGGAGGCCGAAGCCGAGCACGAAGAGCAGCAGGGGGCCGAGGTAGATCGGCAGGTAGGAGAGGCCGGAAACGGCCGCGGTTCCGACCGCGCCGTAGAAGGTCCACGACGAACAGTAAACCGCCAGCGCCAGGCTGTAGACCAGCGGCCGCAGTTTCGGCTGACGCGGATAGAGCGGCCGACGGTCGCCCACGTAGGCAATCGCAAAGAGCATGCCCACGTAAAGGAGGGACACCAGCAGCAACAGCCAGCCTGCAATCACGAATACGCTCCCCCGAGTAACACGCCCTCATTCTAGGGCCTCCCCCACAATTCGTGGTATTTCACGAGCCCAAACCCCAACCGCGGCAACCGTCTCGCTAATTGCGGCGCAGCGCGGTGCGAATGATGTGTTGTGGGAGCCGCTTCAGCGGCGAAAAGGGTGCTTGCCCCGCCCCCCCATCCCAAGCAGCATTAACCAAATGCCCCCAACCCCGACCGCCCCCTTCCTCGACGAAAGCGAAATCCACATCTGGCACACCGCCTGGTCCGGCGGCGTCGGAGAGGCCGCCTTCGCCAGCTTGCTGGCCGCCTACGCGGGCCCCGGCGCACCCGACATCCGGCGCGGAGAACACGGCAAGCCGGGCTTTCCACCGCCGTACGACACACTGGGCTTCAACTGGTCCCATAGTGGCGATGTGGCTCTACTCGCCGTCGGTCGCGGTCCGGCGGGTTTCGAAGTCGGCGTGGACGTCGAAACCGTTCGCCCACGCGCGCGTGCCCTCGAGCTGTCGCGTCGATTCTTCGCGCCCGACGAGACGACGGCTTTGGAAAACCTGCCCGACGACGACGCGCGCCTAAGCGGCTTCCTCGCCCTGTGGACCGCGAAAGAGGCCGTGCTCAAAGGCCATGGCGGCGGCCTTTC
>DATNJP010000241.1:0-9879 GCA_035603855.1 Luteibacter sp.
CGGCCCTCACCGTCTTCCATCGTGCCCTTGTCGAACACCTGGAAAAAGATCTCGTGCACGTCCGGGTGAGCCTTCTCGACCTCGTCGAGCAGGATCACGGAATACGGTCGCCGACGCACGGCCTCGGTCAACACGCCACCCTCGCCATAGCCGACATATCCGGGCGGCGCGCCCTTGAGCGTGGAAACCGTGTGGGCTTCCTGGAACTCGCTCATGTTGATGGTGATGAGGTTCTGCTCACCGCCGTACAGCGCTTCGGCCAGCGCAAGCGCCGTCTCGGTCTTGCCGACGCCGGAGGTGCCGGCGAGCAGGAAGACGCCGACAGGCTTGGAGGGATCATCGAGACCGGCGCGGGCGGTTCGCACGCGGCGTGCGATCGTTTCCATCGCATGGTCCTGGCCGATGACGCGGCGGCCCATGACCGAAGCCAGGTTCATCACCGTTTCCATCTCGCTGCGCACCATCTTGCCCAGCGGAATGCCCGTCCAGTCGGCCACGACCGCGGCCACGGCCTGCGCGTCGACCCATGGATGGATCAACGGGTGCTCCCCCTGCATTTCGGCCAGGCGCGCCTGCAGGGTGCTGAGTTCGACACGATGGGCTGCCGCCTCCTCGGCCGTGAGGGCGTCATCCGGTTCATCGTCGCCTTCGGCCAGAGCCGCGACCGGCATCGTGTTGCGCAGGCGTGCACGAATCGCCAGGATCGTGTCGACCAGAATCTTCTCTTCCGTCCAGGCGAACTCGAGTTCGGCGAGGTGCGCCGTCTCCTGCAGCAGGGCGGTATCCATGGCGGCGGCACGCTCCTGCGTATCGATGCCGACGGCGGTCTCGCGACGGATGATGTCCGCTTCCGTTTCCAGGGCTTCGATACGACGGCGCGAATCCGCGACGCGGGCAGGCACGGCGTGATGGCTGACGGCGACGCGAGCACAGGCGGTTTCGAGCAGGCTCACCGCCTTGTCCGGAAGCTGGCGGGCCGGGATATAGCGGTGGGACAGCTTCACCGCAGCCTCGATCGCCTCGTCGAGCACCTGCACGCCGTGATGGTCTTCCATCACGCCGGCCACCGTGCGGAGCATGAGGATGCCGCGCGCTTCGTCGGGCTCGCCGACCTGCACCGTCTGGAAGCGGCGGGTCAGCGCCGGGTCCTTTTCGATGTGCTTCTTGTACTCGGCCCAGGTGGTGGCGCCGATGGTGCGCAAGGTGCCGCGCGCCAGTGCGGGCTTGAGCAGGTTCGCCGCGTCACCGGTGCCTGCCGCGCCACCCGCACCGACAAGCGTGTGCGCCTCGTCGATGAACAGGACGATGGGACGCGCGGAAGCCTGCACTTCGTCGATGACCTGGCGCAGGCGGCTCTCGAACTCGCCCTTCATGCTGGCACCCGCCTGAAGCAGGCCCACATCGAGCACGCGCAGTTCCACATCACGCAGGGCCGGGGGTACATCACCGCTGACGATGCGCTGCGCGAAGCCTTCGACGACCGCGGTCTTGCCGACGCCCGCCTCGCCGACGAGCATGGGATTGTTCTGCCGGCGGCGCATCAGGATGTCGACGACCTGGCGAATCTCGTCATCGCGGCCGACCACCGGATCGATCTCGCCCGCGCGAGCCTGTGCGGTCAGATCGACCGTGAAGCGTTGCAGGCCTTCCTGCTTGCCGAGCTGCGCCGGGCCGGGTTCACCACTTTCCGACGAGCCAGCGGTGCCCACCCGGAAGCCGTCGCTCGCACCAAGACGATCCTCCGGTGAGCCAGCGATGATGCCGGGCAGTTCATCGATGAGACCTTCGACGCGGATCTTGCCGAACTCGCTCGATATCTGGGTAAGCACGTGGCGCAGGCGGCGCGTGCGTACGATGCCGGCGACGAGATAGCCGGTACGGACCTGCGATTCGCCGAAGCTGAGCGTCGCATAGACCCATGCGCGTTCGACGGCTTCCTCGATATCGGCCGACAGGTCGCTGACCGAGGACGCCCCACCGGGCAGGCGCTCCAGCGCATCGGTCACATCGCGCGCCAGGCGTGACGGATCGATACCCGCATGCCGGACGATGCGGTGCAGGTCCGAATCCGCGACCTGCAGGATCTGCTGCAGCCAGTGGACCAGTTCCACTTCGCGGTGGCCGCGCAGGCGGCAGGCCACGGTGGCGCCTTCGATCGCCTTATAGGCGACGGCGTTGAGTTTTCCGAAAAGGGCGGTACGGCTGATGTCGGTCACGTTGAACGTCCTCGATCACATCGGTGAGGCGCCACGGGCGGGTGTGCCCGTGTGCCTGGAAAGGGGTTGCAGGATCAGGTCCTCGGCGTCGCCGGGACCGGGGAAGCGGCCCATCCATCCGGAGAGGCCCATGCGCGCGCCGCGCCCCATGTGGGTGAGCGGCACTTCCTCCCGGCGCAGGACGAGCTGGACGTCCCAGTCCATCTGGTCGCCCACGTAGAAGCGGACGGCGGCGACGAGCTCGTCGAGCGCCTCGCCGCCGGGCAGGAAGCGTCGATAGTCCGCGAAGCCCATTGGCCCAAGGCGAATACGAAAGCGGTGCTGTGCGTCGCGCACGGCACTGCCGAGCACCGCCGTGCTTCCCAGCCCAGCCATGCCCTGCCCCATGCGAAGGCGTCCGTCTTCGGGTAGCGACAGCCAGGCCGTGGCGAACTCTTCCAGCACCACCGGCACGGCGAAGAAGGCCCCAAGAAACGCGCGCAGGCCTTCCGCGTTACGTGCCTGGACGACAAGGCGGCCGGCCATGAAGCGGCGGAATCGGTCCGGCAAGGCGTCGCGCCGGTTCAGTGCGGGACTATCGATGCCCACCATGGCGCCAAGGAACCCGCTGAAGGCATCCTCTTCCGGACGGTCCATCTGCACGGTGGGCTGCGACTCGGCCCACGCCCGGTAGAACAGGCTCAACATCCGGTGGTGGAAGATATCGGCGAAGGCCGTGAACGTCGGATCGCGGGACAGCCGTTCGCGTTCCAGCGTGTATTCGGTGAGATGGAGCGGCAGTGGACCGTTGGGGCCCCAGAGGCCGAACATCAGGCTGTGCACGCGTGCCGGTTTGCCGTCTTCCACGTCGACGCGATCGATGCTGCGGGGTGCGAACGAGAGCGATGGAGCATGCGACAGGCGCACGGCATCGTCCGCCGGCCGCACGGAGCGACCGATGCGTGGACGATCGACGAACACACACTCGACGCGGCGCAAGGCATCGAACCAGTCGAATGACTCCGGTTCGGCGCGCAACGCGTCGAGCAGTGTCACAGGATCGGGCGCGTGCCGGACCGTGCCGTCCACCGGGCCACCTCGTTGCGTTCCTGGGTATGCAATACCGTCTCGGTGAAGGAGTTCAGTGAGACGTAGCGGGCGAAGAAGTGCTGCATGACAGCACCGAACAGGTAAGCGCCGGATCCCTCGAAAGCGCGGTCCTCGCAGACCAGCGAGATCTCCAGGCCACGGCCGTAAGTCACCGGCCCCGCGATAGGAAGTCGGCGAACGATGGGGGATGAGCGTACCGAACGCACGCCTTCGATCAGGCGTCGCGACGCCGTATCGAACTCGTCGCTGTAGAGCAGCAGCATCTCGCGGATCGCGGCGGCGCCGTCGTCGTGATCCAGCAGCGAGAGGTAATTGAGCTGGAGATGGCTGACCAGCTTCCAGGCGGCCTGCCCTTCCGCCATCGACGCGCGCGGACGCGTTGGCCCCGCCAGGCATCGAATCGCGCGCACCGGCGCATCGGTATCCAGGTGGAAGTCCGTGCTGCCCTTTCCCACCGGCATGTGCAAAGGCAGGTCACGGTTGCTGCACAGCAAGCGCATGCCCAACTGGCGCAGGTTACTGGCGTAAGGTGCTTCGCGGCCGTCCACCAGCGAAAGGAACACTTCGCCACCGACGTAACTGGAACGCGGCCCTTCGCGCTTCTGCCGCTGCGACGCCAGTCGTGGTTCGCGGCGCAGCGTGTAGAACGCGGATGCCGGTTCGTGCCAGGTCCTGGCGTTACCACCATAGAACGGGAAGAAGGTCTGCTCCGGCTCCTGGCTGTCGCCAAAGCCCTGCACCTGGTCCACGTCGTAGACCTCGAAATCCATCGGCCGCGTGCGATCGGCCAGCACGTGGTATTCGGCCGCTCCCGCACGCAGATGGATGCGATCGCCACGCCGGGGAAACAGGTTGATCGCGGGCGTGCAGAACAGACGGAAGTGCCCGGTATCCACGGCGTTTTCCAGCCGCGAGACCGAGCGGTCCAGCCAGATGACGATGTCGAACGAGCGGGCGTCGGAGCGCGGAAGAACCCGGTGCAAACCCGTGAAGGCGGCGAACATGAAGCGTTGCGGACAAGCGAAGTACTCTTGCAGCAAGCGGTAACCGCTGAACGAGCGGTCGCTGACGGGAAGCAAGGCTTCGTTGTCGCCGAAGCCGCGCGGTTCGATCCGCGCCTGCTCGACAAAGCGGTTGGTGTCCGTGGTGACCACGGAATAGCCCATGCCGTTGCCCAGCACCTGTTCGTAAAGCAGGCTCGGCACGTCGCCGCTACCGGCGAAATGCAGGTTCAATTCGTCGAAGGTCAGCGCGTCCAGCTGCGCGCCGCCTGTCAGGTGGAAGCGCAGGCGCAATGCCGCCCTCGGCTGCAACCCCATCGGTGCGGTGAGCCCGGCTGCGGCGATCGCCGCGGGGCTCGAGAGGTAACGCACCTCGCGCACGGCCAGCGGAAGCAAGGTCACCTCTTGCGAGGTGCGGTACTCGCACGCGGTGCGCTCGCCAAAACCGATCTGGCTGCGCAGTGCCGTTCCGCGTGGCACGGTGTGTCCTTCCACGGGGAGGCTTTCCGCATCGTCCGGCGTCATTTCCACCACCGTGATGGACGGCACGGGTGCCAGGTACTGCGGATAGAGCATGCGCAACAGGTGCTGGGTAAACACCGGATGCTGCGCGTCGAGCTTCATCTGCACGCGCGCGGTCATGAACGCGAAGCCTTCGAGCAAGCGTTCGACATAGGGGTCCGCGCACTCGATGCCTTCCATGCCCAGTCGGCCGGCGATCTTCGGATACGCGGTAGCGAACTCCGCGCCCACCTCGCGGACGTGCTGGAGTTCCTGGTTGTAGTAGCGGAGCAGTCTCGGATCCATGGCACTCAGCCAAGGCCGTCGAAAACGCTGAATCGCGCCGTTTCGAGGTCGACCTCGGTTTTCAGGTAAAGATTCAGGGGCATGGGCTGTGCCCACATCGTCGCTTCGATGCGGAAGGACAAGGTCAGGTGATCCATCCGCGCGGTATCGGCCTGTACGTCCACGTGAAGCGTCGCCGGGTCGAGCCGGGGCTCGAACGCGACGATCGCCGCACGCAGGCGCAGGTTCAGTTCCTCGATGTCCATGCCCGCGACAGCGGCACCGGTGAGGTCGGGGATGCCGAAGTCGAGTGTCGAGGCTTCGACATACGGCAGCCCTTCGAGCTCGTTCGCATTCCAGTGCCGCGTGCAGTTGAACAGCCAGCCCAGGTCGCGCACGACGAACTCGCGCAGGCGCGCCGCGGTGATCGTGCGCTTGTCACGGCTCTCCTGCGTCACGTGGCGTTCGTCGTCGCGCAAACGGTCGAGCAACGAGGGCTGCAACCGTTCCTGGGTGGTCAGCTCAGCCATGCGGCATCAGGCGCCCTGGCCCTTGACCTGCTGCATGTCGTACGTGAAGTCCTTGGTGCCGCCCGATGCCTTGCCCTTGTCGTCCTGCGGCTGGAACGAGTACTTGAACTTGCCGAAATGCAGGGTGATGTTTTCCGTGAGGCGCTCGTCGCTGCCGGTGCCGCCCGTCGACACGGAGTTGATCATCACGCCTTCGGTCAGCTCGATGGTGACGAAGTCGGTCTGCTCACCCGTGGCGTTGGTGACGTAGAGCGTGGCGCTGTCCACGCGGGCACCCGTGCAGCAGGCGTTGAGCAGCGCGTTCGAGCAGGAGTCGACGTACTTGGTGATCGAGATGTCCTGCACGTTGGCCTTGCCGCCGGAGGCATAGCCGGCGCCGGTATGCAGGTTGCCCGTGTTACTCGCACCCCACGACCAGGCGATGATCGGCACCTGGCCCTTGTGCTTGGAGTGGTTGGACGCGCCTTCGATCGTGACCTGACCGGGGCCGAACTTGAGATGCATGTCGAATGCCATGGACTTCTTTCCTCGTTAAAGGGATACAAAGGGCAGCGGAACCCCGCCGCGACCGGCGATGCCGGGCGCGCGGGGTCTGCTTGGGAGAGGTATCAGGCGGCTTTGCCGGACGGCAGTCGCGCAACGAGGCGCAACGACACGGTGAGGCCTTCCAGCTGGTAATGCGGCTTGAGGTAGAACTTCGAGGTGTAGTAGCCGGGATTGCCTTCGACTTCCTCGACGACCACCTGGGCCGCGGCGAGCGGCTTGCGCGCCTTGGTTTCCTCGCTGGAGTTCACCGGGTCACCGTCCACGTAGTTGAGCACCCAGCTGGTCAGCCAGTTCTCCATCTGCTCACGCGTGCTGAACGAGCCGATCTTGTCCCGCACGATGCACTTCAGGTAATGGGCGAAGCGCGAGCAGGCGAACATGTACGGCAGGCGTGCGCTGAGCGCGGCGTTGGCGGTGGCATCTGGATCGTCGTATTCCTCCGGACGAGCCAGCGACTGCGCACCGATGAAGGCGGCCATGTCGGAGTTCTTCCGGTGCACAACCGGCATCAGGCCCATCTTGTCCAGCTCCGCCGAACGGCGATCGGTGATGGCGATCTCGGTGGGACACTTCATGTCCACGCCGCCGTCGTCGGTGGGGAAGACGTGCGCCGGCAGGTTGTCGATAATGCCGCCCGATTCCACGCCGCGGATACGCGTGCACCAGCCGTACTGCTTGAATGAGCGGTTGATGTTCACGCCCATCGCATAGGCGGCGTTCTGCCAGGTGTATTTCGCGGAATCCGCACCGGCGGTGTCTTCCTCGAAGTTGAACTCGTCGACCGGATCGGTCTTGGCGCCGTACGGCAGACGGGAGAGCGTGCGCGGCATCGCCAGCGCCACGTACTTTGCGTCATCGCTATCGCGCAGCGAGCGCCAGGCCGCGTAATCCGGCGTGGTGAAGATCTTCGCCAGGTCGCGCGGGTTGGCGAGTTCGCCCCAGTTGTCCATGCCGAGCAGGCCCGGAGCCGCCGCTGCGATGAACGGTGCATGCGATGCGGCGGCGATCTGCGACATGCCACGGAGCAACTCGACGTCCTGCGGGCTGTGGTCGAAGTAGTAGTCGCCGATGAGGCAGCCATAAGGCTCGCCGCCGAGCTGACCGTACTCTTCCTCGTAGATTTTCTTGAAGATCGGGCTCTGGTCCCAGGCCGTACCCTTGTAGCGCTTGAGCGTGCGACCGAGCTCGTTCTTCGAGAGGTTCATGACACGAATCTTGAGCTGCGTGTCCGACTCGGTGTTGGTCACCAGGTGGTGCAGGCCACGCCATGCGCCTTCCAGCTTCTGGAAGTCCGGGTGGTGCAGGATCAGATTGATCTGTTCGCTGAGCTTGCGGTCGATCTCGGCGATATAGGCGTTGATCGTCTGCGTCACGTCGTCGGATACGATGTCCGCGCGATCCAGCACCTGTTCCGCCAACGTGCGCACGGCGGATTCCACCTCGGCGCGGGCACGCTCGCTCTTGGGGCGAAATTCCTTGTTGAGCAGGGCCGCGAAATCGTTGCCCTCGACGGTATCGGTTACTGCCTCGGCAGCCGTCTGGGTCTGTTGCGTGGCCATCGATCAGCCCTCCTGCGAATCAGTGGGTTTGCGGGCTGCGGTGAGGGCGGCGAGCAGCGCGGGATCCTGGATCGCCTGGGCGATGAGCTTCTCCGCGCCGGCCTTGCCGTCCAGGTAGGTACCCAGGTTGGCCAGCTGCGTGCGTGCTTCGAGCAGCTTCGCCAGCGGCTCGACACTGCGTGCGATCGCGGCCGGCGAGAAATCGTCGAGGTGGCTGAAGCTCATCTCGACGCTCAGGCTGCCCTCGCCCGTGAGCGTATTGGGCACGCTGATCGCGACCGACGGCTTGGTCGATTCCAGACGGTCGTTGAAGTTGTCGGCATCGATCTCGAGCGCCTTGCGCTCCTCGACGGGCGGTAGCTCCGCCGCGCTGGCACCGGAAAGGTCCGCCATCACGCCCATGGTGAAGGGAATGATGACTTTCTTCTGGGCCCCGTAGAGCTCCACGTCGTACTCAATCTGGACGCGGGGCGCGCGGTTGCGGGCGATGAACTTCTGGCTGCTCTGTTTGGCCATCGTTTTTTCCTACGGCATCAATAGACGCAATGAATCGGCGTGACAGTTTTATTTCATACTGTCAATCGAGCGGCCATTGTCGACCACCCCCGCAGGTAGCTGAAATCGTTCGTGGGTATAGGAGGCATAACGAAAGGTGATGCCTCGACTTGCAACTTTTGAAAGCTGCATAGCTACGGCATTGACCCGCAAGGGCTTACGGCTACGTTCGCCAACTCAAAGACGCGATTGCCGCGTCACATGCGCACCGGCATCATGCCTGCCATGGCATCCGTATCCCTGCTCCCTGAAATTACTCCCGTGACGCCTTCGGGCGGCATGGTCGTCAACTGCGTGGCTTACCGTACCAACGGCGAACGCGTCGGCGATATCACGATCGACGCGATCAGTGACGTCCTGAAGGAGCCCGACACCTTCGTCTGGGTGGGCCTGCACGAGCCCGACGAGGCCTTGCTGCTCAAGCTCCAGGAAGAGTTCAACCTGCACGACCTCGCCATCGAGGACGCCCAGCACGCCCACCAGCGCACGAAAATCGAGGCCTACGGCGATTCCCTGTTCATCGTGGTGCAGACCGCGCAGCTGGTCGGCGGCAACATCGCCTTCGGTGAAACGCAGATCTTCGTAGGCAAGCGCTACTTCGTGACGGTGCGCCACGGCGCGTCCCTCTCCTACGCGCCTGCCCGGCGCAGCTGCGAGCAGTCGCCCGAACTGCTGGCGATGGGTCCGAGCTATGCGCTTTATGCCGTGCTGGACTTCATCGTCGACAACTTCTTGCCGATCGTTCGCGATTTCCGGCAGGAGCTGCACGAGCTGGAAAACGACATCTTCGCCGAGACGTACAATCGGCAGACGATCAAGCGCCTCTATGACATGCAGCGCGAGCTGATGACGCTGCGGCTGGCGGTTGTACCGCTACAGGACATCGTGGCGCAGCTGGTGCGCCTGCACCCCCACCTGATCCACGACGAACTGCGCGCGTACTTCCGCGATATCTACGACCACGTCTTCCGCGTGAACGAGTCGATCTCGGCGATGCGCGAAATGCTGGGCGCGGCGATCAGTGTGAACCTGGCGCTCGTCACCTTTGGACAGAACGAGGTGATGAAGAAGCTGGCAGGCTGGGCGGCCATGTTGGCGGCACCTACGTTGATCACCAGCTGGTATGGCATGAACTTCGTTCACATGCCGGAGTTGGATAAGCCTTGGGCTTATCCGGCGATTACGTGTTTGGTGGCTTGTATTGTGGGTGGGATCTTTGTGGCTTTGAAGCGGAATCGGTGGTTCTAGCTGGGGCGCTGGCCAGGTTACCAAGCCTGTTCCTACCTCCGCCTCCCAGGGCCATACCTGACGACTCCTTTCATTCGTGAAACCGGCAATAGATTTTCTGGTGCCATGTAGATAAGTGGCTGTTTCCTTAGGTTCGACGCCGTACGCATGGCACTATACCTTGAGCTTATCTGGCGATCACGAATTTGGCGGCATGTATCGCGGCCTTCTTGTGGCTGACGCGGCATCCATAGCGTGACAGCTCTGACAGTGAACACGCTGTTATCGCAGAATGAATAACTACGCTCGAACCGCGCAGAAGCTTCGCGGATGCATCTGAAGGTCTAGCTCCGCCTAGAATTTACCAGCG
>DATNJP010000242.1:0-2707 GCA_035603855.1 Luteibacter sp.
CGTGGGCTACGAGGCGCGTCTGCTGGATTCCGTCGAGGCCGTGAACGACGCGCAGAAATCGCGGCTGTTCGCCCTGCTGTCCCGGCACTTCAACGGGAAGCTCAAGGGTCGCACCATCGCGGTGTGGGGCCTGGCCTTCAAGCCGAACACGGACGACATGCGCGAAGCCTCGAGCCGCCGCCTGATGGAGCAACTGTGGGACGCGGGCGCCAACGTACGCGCGTTCGACCCCGAAGCAGCGGAAGAGACACGGCGCATCTACGGCGACCGCGCCGACCTGACACTCGTCGAGCGTCCTTACGAAGCCCTCGAAGGTGCCGATGCACTCGTCATCGTCACCGAGTGGAAGGCATTCCGCAGCCCGGATTTCGGCCGCGTCAAATCGTTGCTCGGCACGCCGGTCATTTTCGATGGCCGCAATCTCTACGACCCGGCGCTGGTCGAGGAAGCGGGTATCGCCTACTACGGCATCGGCCGCGGGCGTAGCCTGGCAGGCCGTGATCATGGCTGATCTGGAAGACCGCGTGACCGAACTCGAAGTGCGCCTTGCCTTCGTGGACGACACCGTCAATGAACTTTCGTCGGCCGACGCGGAAATCGCGCGGCGGCTCGACCTCCTGGAGCGAGCCGTGCGCGACCTGCGCTCGGACCTCGTGAACATGCGCGCGGGCATCGGCAGCGATCCTGCCAGCGAGCCCCCGCCGCCGCACTACTGAAGCATTCGAACGAGCCTTACCGATCATGGCAGAGTCCCTGCGCGACCAGTTGTTGAAGAGCGGCCTCGTGAAGGAAATCCACGAGGAGAAACGGAAGTCCACGCCCCCGCCCCGGCAGGGTGGCAACACCTCGACCAGCGGCCAGCCCTACGCCGGTAACCGGCCCAAGCAGGGTGGGAAGCCGCAAGGCGGTGGCCGTCCGCAGGGCGGTGGTAGGCCTGACGGTGGCGGTCGCCCGCAAGGTGGTGTCGGTCGCCCGCAAGGCGGTGGCAGGCCGAACGAAGGTGGTCGCGCGCAGAACGGCGGTCGCCCGTCGCAGCATGCGGGCAAGCCGGGCCAGGGCGCGCAGCGTCCGCCGCGCAAGGACGGCGAGATCGACCTGGCCAAGGCCTACGCGATCCGCGCACAGAACGAAGCGAACGAGCGGCGCAAGGCCGAGGCCGAGGCTGCCGAGCTGGCGCGCCTGCGCAAGGAAAAGAAGCGCAAGGTCGAAGACCTGCTGAAGGGCAAGGCGCTGAACCTCGCCGATGCGGATCAGGTACGGCATTTCCCGTATGGCGAGAAAATCCGCCGCGTGCACGTCGATGCGGCGCAGCTTGCCGCGTTGAATGCCGGCGAACTGGGTGTCGTGCAGCAGGGCGGGCGCTATCTCGTCGTCGACAAGGCGGTGATCGAGGAGCTCCGGGGCATTGCGCCGGAATTCATCGCGCTGCTGGTCGATCCGAATGCGGTGAATGAATCCGACGATGGCGTGCCTGACGATCTGATGTGGTGAGGCGGGGCCATCGCCGCTATCGCCGCTGAAGCGGCTCCCACACGAGATCTGCGCATGCATTGCGAGGGAGCTTTGTGTGGGAGCCGCTTCAGCGGCGATGCTCCTGGCGCAGACGAAATTCCGGAAGCCTCCAGCCTTCGTCAGGCGGCAGGAGCCGTCAGTTCCGGATTCTCCCAGCCTTCCTTCTTCGCAAAGCGCGCGCCGTGCTTCTGCTCCAGTTTCGCCAGGCGTTCGCGGATCGTGGCGACGCCTTCGCTGCGCACGTACTGGATCGGGCCGCCGCGGAACGGTGCGAAGCCCGTGCCGAAGATGACGCCCGCATCGAGCAGGTCGGCATCGTCGACGACGTTCTCGGACAGGCAGGCGATGGCTTCGTTGATCATCGGCAGGATCATGCGGTCCTGGATGTCCGACGGCGGCACGTAGTCGGGATCGACTTCGGGCTTCTCCGGCTTGCCGTCCTTCCACACATACAAGCCTTCGCCGTCCTTCTTGCCGCGCTTGTTCGCCGCGAGCCGGTCTTCCAGGCCCTGCGGAATTTCCAGGCCAAGGAAGGGTGCGAGTTCCTTGCCCACCGAGGCGCAGACGTCGAGGCCGACCGTGTCCGCCAGTTCGATCGGGCCCATCGGCATGCCGAATTTCCTGGCCTCGCGATCGAGCACGGGACCCGGCACGCCCTCGTTGTACAGGCGCATCGCTTCCATCAGGTAAGGCATGAGGATGCGATTGACGAGGAAGCCCGGCGTGCCCTTCACCGGCACGGGCAGCTTGCCGATCGCCTTGCAGAAGGCGAGGGCGCGCTTCTCGATCGCGGGATCCAGCGCATCGTGGCGCACCACTTCCACCAGCGGCATCTGCGCCACGGGATTGAAGAAATGCAGCCCGAGGAAGCGTTGCGGCGCTTTCAGGCCCTGGCGCAGTTCGTCCAGCGGAATGGACGACGTATTGCTGGCGAGGATCTCGTCAGACTGGAACTGCGGTTCGATGGCGGCATAGAGCGCGTGCTTGGCTTCCGGGTTCTCGAAGATGGCCTCGATGGCCAGGTCGGCATCGGCGACGCCCTTGCCCTCGACGTCCGCGCGCAGCCGCGCCGTGGCCGCCTCGACCTTGGCCGGCGCCCTCAACTTCTTCTCGAACAGGGCACGGGCCCGCTTGATCGCGGGTTCGACGAAGCGCAGCTCGCGGTCCTGCAAGGTCACTTCGAAACCCTTCAGTG
>DATNJP010000243.1:0-2365 GCA_035603855.1 Luteibacter sp.
TGGCCAACATCAAGTCCGCGAAGAAGCGTGCGCGTCAGTCGGAGCAGCGCCGTCTGCGCAACGTCAGCGCGCGTTCCATGGTGCGTTCCGCACTGAAGAAGGTCGTCAAGGCGATCGACGCCAAGGATAAGGCTGGCGCAGTCACCGCGTATGCCGTCGCCGTGCCGGTGATGGATCGCTACGCTGCCCGTGGCCTGATCCACAAGAACAAGGCTGCTCGCCACAAGAGCCGCCTGAACGCGAAGATCCGCGACCTGGCGTAAGCCTGCGCGACATCGCTGTTCGCAAAAAAGCCGGCGAAAGCCGGCTTTTTTGTTGCCCTTGGCGGGCGACGAGCTCATCGGGCTCGTCGCCTTTTACTTATTCGCCGCGCATGCGGACATCGTCCGCGGCTTCGGTGCGGTCGCGCTGGAGTACGCGCTCGGCGTCGAAGAACTGCTGCACCTTCAGGCAGACGTCCCACGTACCGGTTTCACCGGCCGCGGACACCACGAACCACGGGGCCGTCCACTCGAGGCGGGCGACGATGTCGTCCACGATGCGCTTGAGCTCGTCCTCGTCATCGATGACGTCGGACTTGTTGATGATCAGCCAGCGCGGACGCTCCACCAGCTCGGCGTCGAACTCCTGCAGCTCATGCTCGATGGCACGCACCTGCTCCACGGGATCGGAACCGTCGATCGGCTGGATGTCGACCACGTGCAACAGCAGGCTCGTGCGCGAGACGTGGCGAAGGAACTGGATACCCAGGCCTGCGCCATCGGCGGCGCCCTCGATGATGCCGGGGATGTCGGCGATCACGAAGCTCTGGTCGGTGCCGATACGCACCACGCCGAGGTTCGGATGCAGCGTGGTGAACGGATAGTCCGCCACGCGCGGCGTCGCCGCCGACACGGCACGGATGAAGGTGCTCTTGCCTGCGTTCGGGAAGCCGAGCAGGCCGACGTCCGCCAACAGGCGAAGCTCGAGCTTCAGCTCGCGCACCTCGCCCGGCGTACCTGGCGTGGACTTGCGCGGCGCGCGGTTCACCGAGCTCTTGAAATGGATGTTGCCGAGTCCGCCTCGCCCGCCCTGCGCCACCTTGAGGCGCTGGCCGTGGGCGGTCAGGTCACCAATGACCTCGTCGGTGTCGACGTTGGTCACGATGGTGCCGACGGGAACACGGACCTCGATGTCCTCGCCACCCTTGCCGTACATCTGGCTGCCCATGCCGCCCTGTCCGCGCGGCGCCTTGAAGGCGCGCATGTGGCGGAAGTCGACCAGCGTGTTGAGACCTTCGTCGGCCACCAGCCACACCGAGCCGCCATTGCCGCCGTCGCCGCCATCGGGACCGCCGAACGGAATGAACTTCTCACGACGGAAGCTCACGCAGCCGTTGCCGCCGTCACCGGCCGAGACTCTGATTTGCGCTTCGTCGACGAATTTCATGAAAGGGGAACCTGGGTAGAGTGATGCCGCCGTACAAACGAAAAGCCCCGCCGTAGGCGGGGCCTTCGCTATCGCGTCGGGAGAGGCTTACGCCTGGACGACGTCGACGAACTTGCGACCCTTGTCGCCGCGGGTCTTGAAGGCAACCGTGCCATCGACCAGTGCGAACAGGGTGTGGTCGCGGCCGAGGCCGACGCCCACGCCAGCGTGGAACTTGGTGCCACGCTGACGAACGATGATGTTACCGGCTTCGACAGCCTGGCCACCGTAGATCTTCACGCCGAGGTACTTCGGGTTCGAATCGCGGCCGTTGCGGCTGGAACCTACGCCTTTTTTATGTGCCATGACTTATATCCTCCGGCGACTCAGGCGTTGATGCCCGTGATCTCGATTTCGGTGTAATGCTGACGATGTCCCTGCGTGCGCTTGTAGTGCTTGCGACGACGGAACTTGACGATGCGGATCTTATCGGCGCGGCCGTGGGCGCGAACCTTCGCGCTGACGGTGGCACCGGCGACCAGCGGGGCGCCAACGGTGATCGACTCACCTTCGCCGACCAGGAGAACCTGATCGAACTGAACGGTGGAATCGACTTCGGCGGTGAGCAGCTCGACGCGCAGGATTTCGCCTGCCATCACACGATACTGCTTGCCACCGGTCTTGATGACTGCGTAGCTCATGGTTGTTTCCTGTTGCTGATTATGTAGTTCTTTTTAGGGTCTTACGGGTGTTGCGAACTGCGAATTATAGCCAAGGGGAAAAGGCAAGGTCAATCAGATGGTTAAGGCCGAGGGTGAGGCGGATTGCGGTCGGGGCCCTTACCTTAATAATTCAATCAAAATCAATGTGTTAAGAATAAAACTTATGAAACCCGCCTACTATCGGGAGCCCTGCTTTGTGTGGGAGCCGCTTCAGCGGCGATGGGTGCCTGGCCCGC
>DATNJP010000244.1:0-20453 GCA_035603855.1 Luteibacter sp.
TAACCGCCGATCAGCACCTGTTCCTGGTCGATCGCGTCGTAGGGCAACTGGCGCGAACTCACGCCGGTCAGCGGGTTCGTGGCCTGGAATCCGTTGATGTAGTACGCGTTCTCCGAGGCGGACGAGCCGCCGAACGACAGCGCGTTGCCGTAGCCGCGCGCCGCCGGTGTGGTGCCGGGGGCGAGCAGGGCCACCGAGCTGATCGACGTGCGCGCGATCGGCAGCTTGGCGAGCTGGTCGGCGGTGAGCACGGTGCGCGAGTCGACCGAACTGACGTCGATGCTGGGCAGGCTGTTGGCGGTGACCTGCACGCTGCCGAGGTTGGTCGCGTCCGTGGTCGTCGCTGCGAACGAGACGTCCGTGCCCTGGCTGATCGAGGTCTGCACGCCCTTGTGCGAGTCGACCACGGCACCGTTATGCATCAGCGAGACATCGTACGTGCCGATGGGAAGCGAGTTCGCGCGATAGCGGCCGCCCGCGTCGACGGTGATGTCGCGGCGCAGGCCGGTGGCGTTGTTCTCGATGTGGATGACGTCGCCCGGTGCGGCGGAGCCGAAGATCGAACCGGTGGCGTTGCTCTGCGCGAGCGCGCCGCCGGCGGTACCGGCCGCGATGGCGAAGGCGACCGCCATGGCTAGCCTGCGGCGAGGCGCCGCCGATGACTGGGATATGTACTGCATTGACCTACCCTCCTGAAGTAACGCGTGACAAAAAGTCGGCCGAAGCAACCCGCATCCGCGCGGCACGCGGATGTTCCACCGAGGCATCGGCGGTCGGGCTATCGGAATGTGACGTGCCGCGAGATGTCCGCCGCTAGCGCGGTGGGCGCTCGCGCGGCATCAAGGCGAACGCAGGCGTTCGCTTACTCCTGAGGGGGGTACTGCCCGGAACGTGTACGGCATTTGGAATCTCCCCTGGAACTCGTGCAAGGACGTCGTCCATGGCGCGAAAGTCGCACTGGCTCATGATCGAACCGGCCAGCTCCCGACCGCACCGCAATCGATGCGTGAAATCAACGTAAACCGCTGTGCAGCAAGGCAACAATAGGAATAAGTCCTAAGCAGGTATTTACGACGCTTAGCGCAAATTCGTGCGCCTTTCGCGTGGCTTTCGCGGCCTTTCCGTTGCCTCGGTGGCGCACGCCGGTTAGCGTCACGCGATGGACCTCGTCATCACCATCCTCGTCCTCCTCCTTGTCGTCGCGCTGTCGGGCGCGGTCGTGCGCCTGCTTCCCGTGAAGCTGCCCTTGCCGTTGCTGCAGATCGCGCTGGGTGCGCTGCTCGCCGAGCCGTTCGGCATGAACGTGGAGTTCGATCACGAGCTGTTTTTCCTGCTCTTCATTCCCCCGCTGCTGTTCGCGGATGGCTGGCGTATTCCGAAGCGTGAATTCTTCCTGCTGCGCGGACCGATCCTGGCGCTGGCGATAGGACTGGTGTTTTTCACTATCGTCGGCATCGGCTACTTCGTGCACTGGATGATTCCCACCGTGCCGCTCGCCGTCGCCTTCGCACTGGCGGCCGTGCTGTCACCCACCGATGCCGTGGCGGTTTCGTCGATCACCGGCAAATCGACCATCCCACCGCGCCTGATGCACATCCTCTCGGGCGAAGCGCTGCTCAACGATGCGTCCGGCCTCGTGGCCCTGCAGTTCGCGATAGCCGCGGAACTGACCGGGAAGTTCTCGATCGTCTCGGCGGCGGGGGACTTCGTCGTGATGGCGCTGGGCGGCGTGACCGCGGGCGTGCTTGTCAGTTTCGTCTTCGGGATCGTCCGGCGTCGACTCGTGCGCTGGAGCGACGAGGTCGATCCAGCCAGCCAGGTGGCGCTGTTGCTGTTGTTGCCCTTCGCCGCCTACCTGCTGGCCGAGCATTTCCATGTGTCGGGCATTCTCGCCGCCGTGGCGGCCGGCATGACCATGAACTACACCGATGTGCTGAAAGGCGGCTTCGTCGCGACGCGCATGCAGAACGGTGCGGTCTGGTCGATGGTGGAGTTCACCTTCAATGGCCTGATCTTCCTGCTGCTGGGGCTGCAGCTTCCCGGCATCGTCGATGGCGCGAAGCTCGACCTCGCGCAGGCCGGCGGCGGCCCCATGTGGCATCTCCCCGCTTACGTCGTGGCGATCACGCTGGCGCTCGTCGTGTTGCGCTTCATCTGGGTGTGGGTCTCGCTGCGCTTCATGCTGATGCGCGCACTTCATCGCGGCGAAAAGCGACCGAAGGTCGGCACCCGCCTGGTCTGGACGACGGCGCTGGCCGGCGTGCGCGGCGCCATCACGATGGCCGGCGTGCTGTCGTTGCCGTTGATGAAAAGCGAAGGTGTCCCTTTTCCCACGCGGCACCTGATGATTCTCCTGGCGACGGGCGTGATCCTCTGCACGCTGGTTTTCGGCGCGGTCGGTTTGCCCTTGCTGGTGAAGCGCCTGAAGCTGCCCGGAGAAGACCCGCGCGTGCGCGAGGAGCGCAAGGCGCGCGCACTCTCCGCGGAAGCCGCCTTGCGCGGCATCGCGCACGAACAGCAACGCGTCGACGCGACAGGCGACGAGAACGCCATTGCGCTTGCGTCGCGCGTGGCGGCGCGCGTGATGGCCGACTACCAGCAGCGCCTGGAAGCGGCGGGTGAAGAGGGCGACGTGCCGGAGAAGGCCCGCGCCGAAGCGGGAACCGAGCGCGCGATGCGCCTCGCGGCGTTGCGTGCCGAGCGCCGCGAACTCTACGAACTACGCCGCAGCCACGAGATCAACGACGAGACGTTGCAGACCTTGCTTAGCGAAGTGGACCTCGCCGAAGCGGCACTGACGGGCCTGCATTCGGATTGACACCGACACGAGCGCGCAGGCGCGTTCCTACAAGTCGAAGAATCGCTCGGCGGTTCGCGTGCTTGCCTCGGTCAGCGCCTCGCGCGACTCTCCCCGGTCCTTCGCCACCTCGTCGCGGATGTGAGCCAGGTACATCGGCTCGTTGCGCCGGTCCTTCGGCATCGGACGGATCGTGCGCGGCAGCAGGTAGGGCGCATCGGTCTCGAGCATGAGCCGGTCCGATGGAATGAGTTTCACCAGTTCACGCAGGTGTCCGCCGCGGCGTTCGTCGCAGATCCATCCCGTGATGCCGATGTGGCAATCGAGGTCGAGATAGTCCCGTAGCGCCTCTTCGGTGTCGGTGAAGCAGTGAACGACCGCGGCGGGCACGCGGTCGCGATAACGCTTGAGGATCGCGAGGAAATCGTGGTGTGCGTCGCGTTGGTGGAGGAAGAGCGGCTTGCCCACCTCGACGGCTATTTCGAGTTGACGTTCGAACACGTCACGCTGGACGTCCCTCGGCGAATAGTTGCGGTTGTAGTCCAGCCCGGTTTCGCCAACCGCACGAACTTCCGGCTCCCGGGCCAGCTTGCGGAGCAGGGCATCGGTGGCGTCGTTGTAGTCGATTGCATGATGGGGATGGACGCCAGCGGTGGCGAAAAGGCGTCCGTGACTCGCCCGGGCGAGTTCGAGCGCGTGCTTGCTGCCGTCACTCGAAGCCCCCGTGACGATCATCCGGCCCACGCCGTGGGCACTGGCCCTGGCGAGGACATCGTCAAGATCCTGTCGAAAGGAATCGTGGGTGAGGTTGGCGCCGATGTCGATCAAGTCCATGATTTTTTTCGCTTTGGGACAACTGTCTGAATGTTTGTGACAGCGCGTTATTGCCGCGCAAGGTCATGAATAAGAACACATATGGACGTCCGAATGACGTTTCGACGGGTTTTCCGCATAGGCCATATGGACGAGAAGAAAATGCATGTCAAAAGATTGACGTTCGCATTTTCCTACTGCTACGTTCCAACGACCGTCGTCAAAAATTCGACGCGCAGGAGAGCGGCAGAGGGATCTCTAGACCACCTTTAGCAGGGGATGTCCGCCAGGACGTCAAAGGGAAGACGGCCCGCAATCGGCCGTCCGCTAGCAGTACCACGGGTAAGGGGTAGTGCAGATGGTAAACCGTACAGCCACGAGGCCGCTGGCTGCCTCGTTCGCCCAGGACATCGCTCCAGGTTGTCTCCGTGTGGCGTTTCCCGCATCGGGCATCGTCCACGGCGCGTGTCGCGACGTCGTCGCGGCGGGCTCCACCACGTCATGAATCGTTGCCGCTGACGCCCTGAGGGCGCCGGCGGACAGGGATTGGCGTTGAGGGGAACGTCGAATCCTCGAGTGTTTACGCCGGCGAGGGGGTCTTCGCCGGTGGGCGTGCAGGGAGGGGTCCCGGCGCCGCACTAGGGAGGTACAGGTAATGACTTCACGAACACTGGCACAGGCTTTTGGCCTCGTGCTGACGGGCATGTTCACCGTAGTGGGAGCGGCCCACGCCGCCGACACACCTTCGTCCCAACCTGCTCCGCAGGTCCGCGCGGTCCAGGCCGGACAGCAGGTCGCCATCGATCCCGTGACCGGCAAGCTGCGCGCACCGACGGCAGCCGAGCGTGCCGCCTATTCCAAGGCGTTCCAGGCTCGACAGACCCGCATCACGTCGCTTTCGGCGCAGCCGCGCACCAATGCCGATGCGGTGAAGACGGCCCGCAAGGTCACTCTTCGCAGCGGCGCGACCGCCACGGGCATGCGCCTGCCGCAGGAACGGATGAGCAGCGTCGTCGCCACGCGCGCGGCGGACGGCTCCCTCAGCATTCATCACGACGACCACGGCGCGCCGGCTGCGCCCAAGGCACCGGAGGTGTCCCGATGATCCGCCGCGGCCTTCTCTACTCCGCCCTCCTTGCCGCCGGCCTGCTCGGCGCCATGGGCGCCAACGCAGCCGAGATCAAGATCGTCAACCAGGACGTCGGCACCGGGCAGGGTCTCGACGACCACACGCCCGCCACGCCCATCGGCGGTAACCCTGGTACGACGTTCGGCGAGCAGGCGCTCAATGTCTTCAAGTTCGCCGCGGACATCCACGGCGCCTACCTGAAGAGCGACGTCACCGTCATCAACAACGCCACGTTCGAGCCGCTGGAGTGCGACGCCACCGGCGGCGTGCTCGGATCGTCCGGACCGTTGTCCGTCTTCACCTTCGATGCCACCGACCTGCCGGCCGGCGCCAAGGCCGACACCTGGTACGCGGGCCCGGAAGCGGACGCCCTGGCGGGCGAGGACCTGGATCCGGGTAACGCCGACATCCAGAGCCAGTTCAACGGCGCGCTGGGCCAGCCCGGTTGTATCGAAGGCTCGAAGTGGTACATGGGCCTCGACCACCAGGTGCCCGACGGCCAGATCGACTTCCTCAACGTCGTGCTCCACGAAATGTCGCACGGCCTCGGTTTCCTCGGTCTCACCGACCTGCAAACCGGCGAGGATTTCCCCGGCGGCGCCGACTCGCATCCGGACATCTATGGCACCTTCGTCAAGCATGACGGAACGCTGTGGGACGACCTGACGCCGGCCCAGCGCGTGACGGCCGCCCTCGACGACGGTCACCTGGCCTTCTCGGGTGCGACCGTGGTCGCCGAAGCCCCGCTCGCGCTGAGCCAGCCCGACGTGTATCGCGTGACCGCCCCGGCCGCCGCCGCCGGCGATTACCAGTACGCACAGGCCAGCTTCGGCCCGACCGCTACCGCCGCGAACTTCTCCGGCGCCGTGGTGCAGGCCGTGCCGAACGACGGCTGCGCCGCGATCACCAACGCCTCCGCCATCGCTGGCAAGGTCGCGCTGATCGATCGTGGCACCTGCGACTTCACCGTGAAGTCGTTGAACGCCCAGGCCGCCGGCGCCAGTGCCGTGCTGCTGGCCAACAACCAGCCCGCCGCGGTGACGCCGGGTGGCACGCCCGCCTCGCCGGTGACCATCCCGGTGATCCTGGTGAACCAGGTCGACGGCAACACGCTGAAGGCCAACCTCGCCGGTCTCACCGGTTCGGTGGCCAAGGGTACCGGCCTTGCCGGCACCAACGCCGATGGTGTGCAGATCTACGCGCCTGCCCAGCTGTCGCAGGGTTCGTCGTTCTCGCACTACGACACGCGCCTGACGCCGAACGCGATCATGGAATTCGCCATCAACCAGGACCTCCGTGGTGAGATCGACCTCGACCTGGGTCCGGCGCTGTTCCAGGACATCGGCTGGGGTATCGACCGTAGCAACCAGTTGCTGCTCACCTGCGACACGGGCATTCCGAGGCTCGTGCCGGGCGGCATGATCATTGGCGCCAACGTGCTCGCCAACGCGAAGATCCTCGCCGGCAATGCGGCCGACGTGGGCACCTATCGCGCGGGTATCACGGCCTATGCCGCTCAACTCGCGGCTGACGGCCTCATCACGTCCGGCCAGGCGACCAGCCTGAATGCGTGCCTGACCGATACGGAAACCCAGGCGCAGTTCGACGCATGGGGTCCGCCGCCGGCGCCTCCGGCCATCGTGCTGACCAACGGCACGGCGCAGACGGGCCAGAAGGGCGGTGCAGGCACGACCACGGCGTACTCGCTGACGGTCCCGGCCAACGCGAAGACCCTCACCCTGCGGACCTTCGGTGGCTCGGGTGATGTGTCGATCTCGGTGACCGATCCCAGCGGCAAGGTGAAAGACCAGCCGAACCGTCCGGGCAACAGCGAGCCGTTCACGGCCGCCAAACCCGCGGCCGGCGTCTGGACGCTGACCGTGAAGGGAGTGCAGGCGTACTCGGCCGTAAATGTCCTCGGTTCGTACACGCTCTGACGCATGACAGGAAGAGGCCCCGGTTCGCCGGGGCCTCGACCTTCGGGGTAAGGGGAACACACAACGACGTTTGGACGGCTGGACGGCTTTCGCCGGCGGCCGCCGGGACACTTCGTCCGCCGCGGTCGCGACGGACTGGCGATGGGCCGCGCGCCGCGCGCCCGCGCATCGATCGCTCACAAGCGGACATCTGGGAGGAAGCTTGACGTGAACACCATCTACAGCAAGGTCTGGAACAAATCGCTCGGGATCCTGGTCGTGGCCTCGGAGTTGGCGCGAGCCAACGGCAAGGGCGGTGCTTCCCGACGTCTGCGCGCCGCGATGGCCGCGCTGCCGCTGGCTGCCGGCGTGATGCTGGCGCTGGGTAGCGCACCCGCGCAGGCGGGCAACGTATGCGGCGGATACCTGCTGGGTATCCAGGGCAAGGCGCCGATCGCGAACGGTGACGACGCGTTCGCTTGCGGCACGTCGAGCAAGGCCGCGGGCGACTACAGCACGGCCGTGGGCACGGCCGCCAACAGCAGCGGGATGTACAGCGTCGCGCTGGGACAGAGTGCGCAGTCCAGTGGCGCCTGGTCGACGGCGCTGGGCCAGAACGCGCGCGCCAGCGGCACGGACAGCGTCGCGGTGGGTGAATCGTCACAGGCCAGCGGTTCGGCGAGTTCGGCCTTCGGCACGGACGCGCGCGCCACGGCAAAGAATTCCGTCGCACTCGGTGAGGGGTCGATCGCCGACCGCGCGAACACCGTGTCGATCGGCTCCATCAACCAGGAACGCCAGCTGACGAACGTGGCCGATGGCACGCAGTCCACCGATGCCGTGAACAAGCGGCAGCTGGACAAGGTGTCCTCGTCGGTCAGCACGGTATCGACGCGCGTCGACAAGCTTTCCACGAGGGTCGATGGTGTTTCGACGAAGGTGGACCAGCTCGCCGACGACGTGAGCGATGCGTCGCACTATTTCAAGGCGAACGGCAACGGTGACGGCAGCGACGACGCGCAGGCCAGCGGCCAGTTCGCGACCGCTTCGGGCTCGGGCGCCTACGCGGGCGCCACGGGCGCCAGCGCCTTCGGATCGGGTGCGGTGGCGACGCAGCAGTTCGCCACCTCGACGGGTTACGGCACCGTCGCCTCGGGTCAGAACGCATCGGCTTACGGCGCGGGTGCGCAAGCGACGGCGAACAGCGCGACGGCCGTCGGTGGCCAGGCGCTCGACGCCAACGGCAATCCGCTGATCGTCTTCAACGCCACGGGTGAAGCGGTGGGTCCGGCCAACGCGTCGGGTCTCGCCGCGACGGCGGTCGGTGCAAGCGCGCAGGCGGAAGGCCAGTTCAGCACGGCTCTCGGCACGGCCGCGTTCACGCCGGGCGAGCAGGCCACCGCGACGGGCTTCCTTTCGCAGGCGTCCGGCGCGGGAGCCGTGGCCAACGGTGCGCAGACGTTCGCGGACGGCGCGCTCTCACTGGCTACCGGCTATGGCGCGGCGGCATACAGCGATGGCACGACGGCGGTCGGTGGCGGTGCGAACGCATCGGGTGTCGGTAGCGTGGCGATCGGCAGCAACGCGCAGACGGGATTCGGCCTGTTCGGTTCGGAAAGCCCGAATGCGATCGCGGTGGGCGCGAACAGTTGGGCGTTCGGTGAAAACGCGGCGGCGATCGGTGCCAACGCGCAGGCGATCGGCGTGAACTCCGTCGCGCTTGGTGCCAATTCCTATGCGGAACGCGACAACACCGTGTCGGTGGGACAGCAGCACAGCGAACGCCAGATCACCAATGTCGCCGCGGGTACCGAAGACACCGATGCGGTGAACAAGGCACAGCTCGACACCTCGGTGGCCGGCGCGACGCGCTACTTCAAGGCCACGGGCAACGACGATGGGTCCGATGACGCACTGGCGTCCGGTCAGTTCGCGACGGCCTCGGGATCCGGTGCCTTCGCCGCCGCAGACGGTGCGAGCGCCTTCGGATCAGGTGC
The DNA here is from genome assembly GCA_035603855.1 of Luteibacter sp. GTDB lineage: Bacteria > Pseudomonadota > Gammaproteobacteria > Xanthomonadales > Rhodanobacteraceae > Luteibacter. The sequence continues at coordinate 8,653 of DATNJP010000244.1, forward strand.
GGTGGCAACGGGCCAGCAATCCACGGCGACCGGTTACGGTGCCGTGGCGACAGGACAGAACAGCGCGGCCTATGGCGCGGGTGCGTCGGCTGACGGCCCCGGCAGCGTCGCGGTCGGTGGCGCCGCGGTGGATGAAGACGGCAATCCGCTGGTGACCAACCAGGGCGTGCCGGTGGATACGGGCGCGACGACCGCGGCGGTCGGTGGAACCGCCGTAGGCGCGAGTTCGCAGGCCAGCGGTTTCGCGTCGTCCGCAGTAGGCGTGGGTGCTTACGCCAGCGGTGCGCAGTCCACGGCATTGGGCGCCGTCGCGAACGCAATTGGCGACTACTCCACGGCGATCGGTACTCAGAGCGCGGCCACGGGCGCAAGCAGTGTCGCGGTCGGCGAATCATCGCAGGCGACGGGCGAGGAAAGCGTCGCCGTCGGCGGCACCGCGTATGGCGGTTTCGTGCCGACGCTGGCAACCGGTGTCGGATCGTCGGCCATTGGCGCGGGTGCGTTCGGTACGGCGGATTACGCCACCGCGGTCGGCTGGTCGAGCACGGCGGATCACCTGAACGCCACGGCGGTCGGTGCGAACGCGGGAGCGCTCGATGTCGATGCGGTGGCGGTCGGTTTCCTGAGCCGTGCGATCGGCGTGGAGACGACGACGGTCGGTACGAACTCCTTCGTGTGGGGCGATAACGCGTCGACGTATGGATCGAACACGTTCCTCATGGGTAATAACTCCACCGGCCTCGGTAGCGCGTCCAACATCGACGGCGCCAACAGCACGGCCGTGGGTGCCAACACTGCGATCACCGGCAGCGGCTCGACCGCCACAGGCGAAAGCAGCACCGTGTTCGGTGACGAATCGACGGTGAACGGCCACGGCGCCATCGCCAGCGGATACGGCGCCACCGGCATCGGCGCGGGTAGCTTCGCCAGCGGCGATTACACGACGGCGGTGGGTCAGGGCGCGATCGCCCAGGGCACTGGCTCGTCGGCCATTGGCAGTGGCGCAAGCACAAATGCGGACTTCGCCACGGCCACGGGCTATGGCTCGGTCGCTTCGGGCCAGAACAGCGCGGCGTATGGATCGGGTGCGCAGGCCTCGGCCAAGGGCGCGACGGCGATCGGCGCACAGGCGCTCGATGAAGATGGCAACCCGCTGATTTTCTACACGGCGACAGGTGAGCCCGTCGGTCCGGCGAACGCATCGGGCCTGGCGGCGACGGCGGTCGGTGCCAGCGCGCAGGCGGAAGGCGAGTTCTCGACGGCGTTGGGTACGGCGGCCTTCGCACAGGGCCAGCAAGCCACGGCTACAGGCTTCCTTGCGCAGGCTTCCGGCGCCAATTCCGTCGCCAACGGTTCGTTCTCCTTCGCGGACGGCACTTCGTCGGTAGCCGTCGGTTCGTCGTCGTCCGCCTATAGCGACGGGACGGTCGCGGTCGGCGCCGGCGCGGGTGCCTCCGGCTCAGGAAGTATCGCGATCGGTAACAACGCACGCACCGGCTTCGGCCTGCTCGGCATCGAGAGCGCGAACGCGGTCGCGCTGGGCGTGAACAGCTGGGCGCTGGGAGAGGGCGGTACAGCGCTGGGTACGAGCGCTACGGTGACCGGTTTGTATTCGGTGGCGCTGGGCGCCAATTCGATCGCCGATCGCGATCACACGGTATCGGTCGGCTACCCGAGCTTCGAGCGTCAGATCACCAACGTGGCGGCAGGCACGGAAGGCACCGATGCGGTGAACAAGGACCAGCTGGATGCGGTGGCAACCAGTGTTGGTGACGCCAGCCATTACTTCAAGGCGAACGGCCTGGGTGATGGCAGCGACGATGCGCTGGCGAGCGGTCAGCTCGCAACGGCGGCGGGTTCGGGTGCCTTCGCGGGTGCGGATGGTGCCAGCGCGTTCGGCGGCGGTGCAGTCGCCACAGGCGTGAACGCGACGGCGACCGGTTACGGCAGCGTTGCGACGGGACAGAACAGCGCGGCCTATGGTGCGGGTGCGGAAGCAGATGGCCCGGGCAGTGTCGCGGTCGGTGGTGTCGCGGTCGATGAAGACGGCAATGCGCTGATCACCAACGGTGGCGTGCCGGTGGATACCGGCGCGACGAGCGCGGGTGTGGGCGGCACGGCGGTCGGCGCGAGTGCGCGGGCCGACGGGTTCGCCGCGTCGTCGCTGGGTGTTGGTGCGTTCGCCAGCGGTGCGCAGGCGACGGCGGTGGGTGCGGTGGCCAATGCGATCGGCGATCTGTCGACGGCGGTCGGCACGCAGAGCGCGGCGGTCGGCGCGAGCAGCGTCGCGGTAGGCGAGAGCGCGCAGGCCACCGGCGACGAGAGTGTCGCGGTCGGCGGCAGCACGTTCTTCGGTCTGCTCCCGGCGACGGCCAGCGGCGTGGGATCGTCCGCGTTCGGCACGGGTGCCTGGGCGACCGGTGATTTCGCGACAGCCGCGGGCTGGAACAGCTACGCGCAAGGCGTGAGCAGCACGGCGCTGGGCGAGCTCTCGTACGCGGAAGCGGACAACTCGGTCGCACTGGGTGCGAACTCGCACGCGGACCGCGCCAATACGGTGTCGGTGGGTGCCGCCGGTGCGGAGCGTCAGATCACCAACGTGGCGGCCGGTACGGAAGCCACGGACGCGGTGAACAAGGGCCAGCTGGACAGCGTGGCGACCGGGGTGAGCGACGCCAGTCATTACTTCAAGGCCAACGGCTTGAGTGATGGCAGCGACGATGCGCTGGCGAGTGGTCAGTTCGCGACGGCGGGCGGGTCGGGTGCCTTCGCGGGTGCGGATGGTGCCAGTGCCTTCGGTAGCGGCGCGGTCGCAACAGGGCAGCAGTCCACGGCCACCGGTTACGGTGCCGTGGCGACGGGACAGAACAGCGCAGCCTATGGTGCGGGTGCGCAAGCGGACGGCCCCGGCAGCGTCGCGGTCGGTGGCAATGCGGTCGATGCCAACGGCAATCCGTTGATCGTCGACAGCAACGGCGCGCCGAACACCACCAGCGCGACCAGCGCCGGGTTGGGTGGCACGGCGGTCGGTGCAAGCGCGCAAGCCAGTGGCTTCGCCGCATCGGCGGTCGGCGTGGGTGCGTTTGCCACCGCTGACGAGGCGACGGCGGTCGGTGCGGTGGCCAATGCCGTCGGCCAGCAGTCGACGGCCGTCGGCGCCGAATCGGGTGCGTTGGATATCCAGGCCACAGCGGTCGGTTCGCAGGCTGTGGCGGTGAACATCCAGTCCACGGCGGTGGGTGCGCTTTCGGTGGCCTATAGCGAGGGCGCCACGGCGCTGGGCAGTTCGGCGCAGGCCTGGGGCGTGGACAGCCTCGCGGTCGGTACCGGCGCGCTGGTCGGCGTCGGCGGGATCTTCCCGCAGGAGTTCGTGAATGCAACGGCGGTGGGTGCGGGTGCGTGGGCCCACGCGACCAACGCGACCGCCCTGGGTGCGCACGCCAGCGCGGGTGCCGAGCAGTCGGTGGCGCTGGGTGCGGGATCCCAGGCGGACCGGGCCTATACGGTGTCGGTGGGTAGCGACTTCGCCGATCGGCAGATCACCCATGTGGCGGATGGCACGCAGGCGACGGACGCCGTGAACAAGCGTCAGCTCGACACCGTGTCGGACAGCGTCAGCTCGGCGGCCCATTACGTGTCGGTCACCGGTGCCGGAGACGGTTCGGACGACGCTTCGGCGACGGGAGGTTTCGCCACGGCGACGGGTGCGGGCACCACGGCCTCGGGCGACCTGTCGACCGCGGTGGGCGCCCTGGCTTCAGCCAGCAAGGAATCGAGCACGGCGATCGGTGCCTCGGCCAGCGCGGCGGCGGCCGGTGCCACCGCGATCGGCGACAGCGCCCGGGCGTTGGGGGCGAATTCGGTGGCGCTCGGCAGCGGGTCCCTCGCGACCCGGGCAAACACCGTTTCCGTGGGCAGCGGCAGCAACAACCGCCAGATCACCAATGTCGCGGCCGGTACCCAGACCAACGACGCGGTGAACCTCGGGCAGTTGAACACGGCCTTGACCAGCGCCTTTGCCGGCCCCTCCAACGCGATGGGCAGCACCATGGCGATGGCGCTCGGTGGCGGCGCGACGATGGGAGCCAACGGCTTCGTCGGTCCGGTCTATCGGGTCCAGGGCAGCTCCTACGGCTCGGTTGGCGATGCGGTGGGCGCCCTGGAGGGCGCGCTGTCGTCGCTCGGCAACCGCGTGGGCAACCTCGAGTCGAAGTCCGGCGGCGGTTCCGTGCCGGGCCCGACGCCGCGTAACAACTCGGTGGCGGTGTCGCCGACGGCCGCGGCGCGGACGGTTCAGTCTGCCGCGGTCGTTCCACAGGAAGTGTCGGCCGCCGTGGCCGCCGCTCCCGCCCCGGCGGCGGTAGGAGCCCCGGTCCCTGCCGCGTTGCCCGTCACACCGGCGGCTATCGACGGCGGTGGTGCGCCGATCACCAACGTCGCCGCCGGTACGGCACCGACGGATGCGGCCAATGTCAGCCAGGTGGACCAGGCAGTCACCACCGCGAAGTCGTATGCCGACCAGGGCGATGCCGCGACCCTGAACAGCGCCAAGGCCTATACGGACCAGAAGTTCGGCGACGTGGTGAGCGGCGGTGCGTTCGATGAGTACAAGCGCAGTGTCGATCGCCGTTTCAGCAACCTCGACGACCGTCTGAACAAGGTCGGCGCGATGGGGGCGGCGATGTCGCAGATGGCGTTCAGCACCCAGGGCGTCAGTGGCGATAACCGGCTGGGCGTAGGCGTCGGCGGCTACAAGGGTCAGGGCGCCCTGTCGGTCGGCTACTCGCGCAGCCTGTCGCCACGTGCCACGCTGACCTTCGGTGCGGCCGTGAGCGGTAGTGAGGCTTCCGGTGGCGTTGGTGTAGGCGTAGGCTGGTAATACTACCGGGCGGCGTCCTACAAGACGCCGCCAAGCCTTTGAAAGCCGGCGGAGACGCCGGCTTTCTGTTTTTGCGCCACGTCGCGGAACCTGCGTTTTGCGGTCGCCGCCGACGCACGGTATGTGCTACCAATAGCGCCCCGCACGGTCAGGAACGGCCGGGCGACTCAACGTATTTAACGGATCGTGTGGAGATGGCATGTCTGCGATGACCGAGCATAGGGACATGCTTACCGGGGAACCCGGTGAAGCCCAGGTCTGCGCGCACCTCGTGGCGCACGGCCGCCTGAAGGACACCGATCTCGCGCGGGCCCGCCGCCTGCATGACGAGACGCCCGAGGGCACCCTCACGGCGCTCATGGCGCGCCTCGGTCTCGTTTCCGAGCGAGACCTGGCCGACGCCTGGACCGACCTGCTCGGCCTCCCGCTGCTCGCGGCGAAGGACGCGCCGGAGTTGCCGCCGGCGGACATCGAATTGTCCGTGCGTTTTCTCAAGCAGTACCACGTCGTGCCCGTCCGTGACGGTGACGACGGCCTGGTCCTGCTGGTGGCCGATCCGGCCGATCCTTACCCCTTGCAGGCCGTGCGCCTCGCCACGGGGCGCGAGGTTCCGCTGCGCGTGGGCCTGCGCTCGGAAATCGACGACCTGATCGAGCGCTATTACGGCCAGGGCCGTTCGGCGATGGGCAGCATCGTGGAGAGCCTGGACGGCAACGCCGCGGTGGAAGACGACGTCGAGCACCTGCGCGACCTCGCTTCCGAGGCGCCGGTGATCCGCCTGGTAAACCTGATCCTGCAACGCGCCGTGGAACAACGCGCCTCGGACGTGCACATCGAGCCCTTCGAGAACCGGCTCAAGGTGCGCTACCGCATCGATGGCGTGTTGCACGAGGTGGAGGCGCCGCCGTCCAGCTCGACGGCCGCGGTCATCTCCCGCGTGAAGATCATGGCGCGCCTGAACATCGCCGAGCGTCGCCTGCCGCAGGACGGCCGTATCCAGTTGCGCGTGCAGGGCAAGGAACTCGACCTGCGCGTGTCGACCGTACCGACCAGCTTCGGCGAGTCGGTCGTGATGCGTATCCTCGACCGCGAATCGGTCGTGTTCGACTTCGCCTCGCTCGGCTTCACCGACAACTTCCGCGGCCGTTTCGTCGAAGTGCTCGACCGGCCGCACGGCATTCTGCTCGTCACCGGTCCCACCGGCTCGGGCAAGACGACCACGCTGTACACGGCGCTGTCGCAGATCAACACGCCCGACGTGAAGATCATCACCGTCGAGGATCCGGTCGAGTACCAGATCGAAGGCATCAACCAGATCCAGGTCAAGCCGCAGATCGGCCTCGACTTCACCGGCGCGCTGCGTTCCATCGTCCGCCAGGATCCGGACGTGATCATGATCGGCGAAATGCGCGACCTGGAAACCTGCCGCATCGCGATCCAGTCCGCGCTCACGGGCCACCTGGTGCTCTCGACGCTGCATACCAACAGCGCCTCGGGCGGCATCACGCGACTGCTCGACATGGGCGTCGAGGATTACCTGCTCGGTTCGACGGTGAACGGCATCCTCGCGCAGCGCCTCGTGCGCCGCCTGGATCCGGAAACCGCGATTCCTTACGAAGCGTTGCCGGAAGTGATCGAGCAGTTCGAACTGCACAAGTACACGGACGAACGTCCCATCCGATTGTGGAAACCGGGCACCAGCGCCACCAACCCGACGGGTTATCGCGGTCGCCGGGCCATCATGGAATTCCTCGTCATGAGCGATCCGTTGCGCCGGCTGGTGATGCAGCGCGCGGACGCCGGCGAGATCGAACGCCTGGCGCGCGCCGAAGGCATGCGCACCATGTACGAGGACGGGCTGGCCAAGGCCGTCGCCGGCATCACCACGATCGAGGAAGTCCTGCGCGTGACGCAGGAATCGTAGGCCGACCATGAGCCAGTTTCGCTATCGCGCCATCAGTGCCGCCGGTGAGGCCCTTACGGGCCGCATGGAAGCCGCGTCCGTCGAAGACGTGGTCGCGCGCCTGCAAGACCAGGGACATACACCGCTCGAAGCGGCACCCGCCGATGGCGAAGCGTCCGGCGGCGGTCTGTCCGCGATGTTCCGCAAGGGTGCCTTCACCGGCGACCAGCTGGCCCAGTTCACCCACCAGCTCGCCACGTTGTTGAGCGCGGGACAACCGCTCGATCGCGCGCTGGGCATCCTGCTCGACCTGCCCGAAGGCGAGCGCGCGAAGAACATGGTGGAGCGCATCCGCGACCGTGTGCGTGGTGGCACCACGCTGTCGACGGCGCTGGACGAAGAGAACGGCGTCTTCCCGCGACTGTACATAAGCCTGGTGCGCGCGGGCGAAGCAGGCGGCTCGCTCGACGAGACCCTGCGCCGCCTCGCCGACTACCTCGAACGCTCGCAGGCGTTGCGCGGCAGCATCATCAACGCGCTTATCTATCCGGCGTTCCTGATGGTCGGCGTGCTCGGGTCGCTGGTGCTGCTGCTCGCCTACGTGGTGCCGCAGTTCGTGCCCATCTTCGCCGACATGCAGGTGCCGATCCCGCTCATCACCAAGGTGGTGCTGGCGATGGGCACGGTCATCGGCGACTGGTGGTGGGCGATGATCGTCTTCCTTGTCGTACTGGGCATGTTCCTCCGACTGCGACTGCGCGATCCCGACACGAAGCTGGCCTTTCACGGCCGCCTGCTGACGATGCGCGTGGCGGGCCCGCTGTTGCTCAAGGTGGAAACCGCGCGTATCGCCCGCACGCTCGGCACGTTGCTGAAAAACGGCGTACCGTTGCTTTCCTCGCTGGCCATCGCGCGCCAGGTCACCGGCAACCGTGCGCTCGACCAGGCACTGGAGCAAGCCGCCGAACGCGTGAAGGGCGGCGCCGGACTGGGCAGCTCGCTGAGCCAGACCGAACGCTTCCCACGGCTCGCGCTGCAGATGATCCAGGTCGGCGAAGAAGCCGGTGCGCTGGACACCATGTTGCTCAAGGTCGCGGATACTTTCGACGTTGAGGCGAAACGCGCCATCGACCGCCTGCTGGCGGCGCTGGTGCCGGCGCTTACCATCGTCATGACCGTCATGGTCGCTTTCATCATGGCGGCGATCCTGCTGCCACTGCTCAGCCTCACCAGCAACATCAACTGATCAAACCGTTCCAAGGAGCTTCCCCATGCGCTCGAACCGTACACTTCGCCACAGTCACGCCCGCGGCTTCACGCTGCTGGAAATGCTCGCCGTGATCGTGCTGATCGGCATCATCGGTGCCATCGTGGTCACCCAGGTCGGCAAGAACGTCGACAAGGGCAAGTACGGCGCGGGCAAGGCGCAGCTCACCACGCTGAGCCAGAAGATCGAGAACTACGCGCTCGACAACGGCACGCCGCCGCATTCGCTCGACGACCTCACGACCAAGCCCGCCGACGCCGGCAACTGGCAGGGTCCGTACGCGAAGGAATCCGACCTGAAGGATCCCTGGGGCCATGCGTTCGGCTACCGCTACCCCGGTGAGCACGGCAGCTTCGACCTCGTGTTCTATGGGCAGGACGGCAAGGCGGGCGGTGACGGCTATTCGGCCGACGCCGGCAACTGGCAGTAACAGGCAGCCGAGGTAAAGGTTCACGGCCATGCGCGCGCGCGGATTCACGCTGTTCGAGATGCTGGCCGTGATCCTGTTGATCGGGATCGCCGCGGCAGCGGTCTCGATCCCGGTGACGCAGGGCTTAGCCAGTGCGCGCGTCAACGCGGCCAGCGGCGAGCTGGCCGCCGCCTTGCGCTGGACGCGTGCGCAGTCGATCGTGCACGGACAAAGCCTGGCCCTCGAGGTCGACACGGCCGCGGCGACTTACAAGGCGCCAGGCAAGGCCGATGTCCGCCTGCCCAAGGACATGCGCGTGTCGATCACCAGTGCACGCGAGGACCAGGCCAACGCGACGACGGGCCGTATCCGTTTCTTCCCCGATGGTAGTTCGACGGGTGGCCGGATCACACTCAAGCGCGGCGATCGCGAATGGCACGTCAATGTCGGCTGGCTCACGGGTGCGGTCAGTGTCGTGGACACCCGATGAGCGTCTCGTGCCTTCCTCCCGGCCGGCATCGGCCGACAGTGGCGCCGCGATTTCCTTCGACGCGTCGCCAGCGGGGCTTCAGCCTGCTCGAGGTCATCGCGGCGATCGCCGTGCTCGCGATCGCCTTTGCCGCGTTGATGCAGGTGGCCGGCAGTTCCCTCAGCCTCACCGCGCGCGCCAACGAGCGTACCCAGGCCGCGTTGCGCGCGCGTACGCTGCTCGATGGTGCCTTCGTGATGGAGCCGGTTCGCGAAGGCGGTAGCGAGGGTCGTTTCGACGATACCTATCGCTGGCGCATGAATGTCAGCCGCTACCAGCCGCCCGATGAAAAGCCGGTCACCGATGGGGCTGTCGCGGCCGGCATGTACCGGCTCGACCTCGATGTGATCTGGGGGCAGGGTGGCGACGAGCGCCACGCGCGTTTCTCCACGCTGCGCCTCGCTGGTTCGGGCGGAGGTGGATCGCCATGAGGTCCATGCGTGGCTTCAGCCTCATGGAAGTGCTGGCGGCGTTGGCCTTGCTGACCATCGTGCTGCTTGGCGTCTATTCGGGCATAAGCACGGCGACGCGCATCGTGCGCAGCGGCAGCGATGCCATCGAACGCATGGACGAGATCCGCTCGGCGCAAACCTATCTGCGCAGCGAACTCGCGCAGGCGCTGGTCATTCCGTTCGGCCAGACCGACGACGGCGATCCGGTGGTGTTCACCGGCAACGATCACTCGCTGCGCTTCGTCGCTCCCATGCCCGGCTACCTTTCGAAACTCGGGCCGCAGTTGCAGACGGTTTCGCTCGTCGACGACGGCCATTCGACTTTCCGTCTTGAAGTGGCGCTTGCCTTGCTGCCGCCCGATGGCGGCGATTTCCAACCGCTGGGCGAGCCGGAGGTGCTCCTGCGCGGCATCCGCAAGGGGTCGTTCGCCTATCGCGGCATGGACGACCAGGACCGGCCGGGAGACTGGCAGGACAGCTGGGGCGACCACCGGCGTACGCCATCCCTTGTCCGCCTCACCGTGGAAACCGAAGGCAACGTGGCCTTCCCGACGCTGGTGGCGCCGATCCGTATCGACGCGTCCGCGTCGCGCAATGGCTTCAACCTCGGGCGCGGCACGCGCGGGCCGGTGATCCGGTGATGGGCCGTCGCGACCGGGGCGTCGCCTTGCTCATCGTGCTCTGGGGCTGCACGTTGCTGGCGATCATGCTTGGCGGATTCGCGGCGCTGGCACGCACCGAAGGCCTGCAGGCGCGCTATCAGTTCGCGCAGACGCGTGCGCACTACGCGGCGGAGGCCGGCATCATGCGCGCGATCGAAGGCCTGCAATCACCCGATGCGGAATCGCGCTGGGTGGCGGACGGCCGTCCGTATGTTTTCGCTTTCGACGATGCCAAGGTCAACATCACCATCGTGGACGAAGACGGCAAGGTCGACCTCAATGCCGCATCGGGGGACGTCCTCACGGGGTTGTTCAAGGCGGCGGGCGCGCAGGACGACAAGGCGAAGAGCCTGTCGGCCGCCATCCAGGACTGGCGCCGTCCGGGTGATGCCGCTTCTCCCAATGGCGCGAAAAAGCCCCAGTACGATGCCGCCGGGCTCGGCTACGGACCGCGCAACGGTCCGTTCGCCACCGTGGAGGAGGGGCGCATGGTGCTGGGCATGGACCCGGCGATCTGGACCGCCATCGCACCGGCACTGACCATCTGGTCGGGCCGCGAGCGGCCGAACACCGAACATGCCCAGCCGCTGGCGCTCGCGGCGATCCCGGGGCTCGGTCCCGCGGGGGCGCAAGCCATCCTCGCCACCCGTGCCCAGGCCAATGGCGCCGCGCTCGCGGGTGGCAACGGTGTCACGCACACGATACGTGCAGAGGCGATCCTTGACGACGGCACCAGGAGTTCCCTTACATCGACTGTCCGACTACGTGGGATAAGATCCGGAAATCAGCCCTACGCAGTCTTGCGTTGGCGCGAAGGAGATGTTGAATGACCGCTTTGCAGGACGCCTCCCAGCTGCAGCTCGACCGCCTGCGCCGTGCCTGGCGCGGCAGCCCGCTGCCTGGCTTTCTGCGCTGGTGGGGTAGCGAACTCGCCGCCCTTGTGCCGGTGCGCTGGCGCGCGGCGTTTTCGGGAGGCGAGCGCTGGTATGCCATCGAGCGCATGGCCGACGGCTGGCGCCTGCGTCGCGCCGGCGAACCGTTCCCGCTGGTGGACGCCCCCGACAGCGAAACCGCGGAGCAGCGCGCCGCCGTGCTGGCACGTGCCCTCGCAGAGGCGGACCCTGCCGACCGGCGCATCGCACTCCTGTTGCCCGCCACGCAGGTACTGCGCCGGCGTCTGGTACTTCCGCTGGCGGCACGTGACAACCTGCGCCAGGTCGTCGGCTACGATCTCGACCGGCAGACACCCTTCCGTGCGGAAGACATCCACTATGGTGTCCGCGAACTCGGCGAGGGCGGTCCGGAAGGACGCTTCGTCGCTGAACTGGCGGCGACACCGCGCAGCACGCTCGATCCGCTGCTCGACGAACTGGTCGGCCTCGGCATCGCACCCGACCGGGTAGACGTCGCGAAGGGCAATGCCCTCTCGGGCGTCGACCTCTTGCCGCCGGCACGCGCGCCGCGCCGGATCGATCGCCGGCGGCGACTCAACGCGGCCCTCGTCGCCGCGATCGTATTGCTGATCTTCGGCGCCATGGCGCTGTGGCTGCACAACCGCGCCGTCGTCCTCGAGACCATGCGATCCGATGTCGAGGCGATGCAGGCCGATGCTCAGCGCGTCAAGGCACTGCGCCAGCGGCTCACCGACAGCGCGGGGGCGTCGGGCTTCCTGGCGCGGAAGAAAACCGAAGGCGCTTCCA
>DATNJP010000245.1:0-4169 GCA_035603855.1 Luteibacter sp.
ACGGCAAAGTCGCCGCGGAATGGCGCGGGGTGAAGATCCCCGGCCACGCGCAAGCCGTGCTCGAGAGTGTTCCCACCGCGTGACGGATACCGCGTCATGCGGCACCTTCCCCCGGCCGTCGCCGTGCGGCCGGTTCTCGCAACCTCTGCATGAGGTCACTTCCGCATGACCGGAAGCAAGCGCATCTACGCCCTCGACACCAACGTGCTGTTGCACGACCCGACGTCGTTGTTCCGCTTCGAGGAACACGATGTCTTCATACCGATGACGGTGCTGGAGGAACTGGACGAGAAGAAGAAAGGCGGTTCGGAAGTTTCCCGCAACGGCCGCCAGGTAAGCCGCTTCATCAACGAACTGATCGAGCGCGGCGGTGGCCAGGGCGTCCGCGAAGGACTCGAACTGATCAATCCGCAGGGCATCAAGCTGAAGCGCGGCGCCGTAGGCCGGCTGTTCTTCCAGCAGCGCGCGGGCCACGGCAACGGCAAGGCCGACAACCAGATCCTCGCCGCGGCGATCGACCTGCGCGACCAGTATCCCGATCGCCCGGTCATCCTCGTCTCCAAGGACATCAACCTCCGCATCAAGGCCTCGATCTACGGCATCACCGCCGAAGACTACGAGAACGACCGCGCCCTCGACGACTTCGCCCTGCTCTTCACCGGCTCGGACGAATTGCCGGAGGACTTCTGGGGACGGCACCCGGAACTGCGCTCGTGGAACGAGCGTGGCCGCACCTTCTATGAAGTGAACGTCCGCGACGACGAGCTCTGGTACGCGAACCAGTGCCTGTACATGCCCGGCGAGAACGACATCGAACTGCGCGTGCTGGAAATCACCGGCGACGAAGACGCGCGCAAGGCGAAGCTCGTCCTGCTCGACGACCACACGCATGCCGCCCACGGTGTATGGGGGATCGCCGCGCGCAACCGTGAGCAGAATTTCGCCCTGAACCTGCTGATGGACCCCGACGTCGACTTCGTCACCCTGCTTGGCACGGCCGGTACCGGCAAGACACTTCTCGCCCTTGCCGCGGGCCTCGCCCAGGTCATGGACCAGCAGCGCTATCGCGAGATCATCATGACCCGCGCGACGGTGTCCGTCGGCGAGGACATCGGCTTCCTGCCCGGTACGGAGGAAGAAAAGATGACGCCATGGATGGGCGCCCTCACCGACAACCTCGAAGTGCTGGCAAATCCGGAAGAAGGCGGATCCTGGGGCCGGCAGGCCACCAACGACCTGCTTGCCTCGCGCGTGAAGATCCGCTCGCTGAACTTCATGCGCGGCCGCACCTTCCTCAGCCGTTACCTCATCATCGACGAAGCGCAGAACCTCACGCCGAAGCAGATGAAGACGCTGATCACGCGCGCCGGCCCGGGCACGAAGATCGTCTGTCTCGGCAACGTGGAACAGATCGACACGCCGTACCTCACGGAGACGACCTCGGGCCTCACGTACGCGGTGGACCGCTTCAAGATGTGGGCCCATTCGGGACACATCACCCTGAAGCGCGGCGAACGCTCGCGACTCGCCGACTTCGCTTCCGAAGCCCTGTAAGCAAAATCAACTGCGGGAACAGAAAAACGCGGGCAGCGATGCCCGCGTTTTTTGTTGCTTGCCGGACTCCCAGGCCCGGCTTCGCCATCGCGCCACAAATCACCATGCACCCCCTGCTCATGTGGGAGCCGCTTCAGCGGCGATAGCGACTCGTCTAAAACTCTCCACACTAAAGCTATCCTTCCCCCATGAGAGTCAACGCCAAACCCAACACCCTCACCATCGCCGGCTCCGATTCCGGTGGTGGCGCCGGCATCCAGGCCGACCTGAAAACCTTCCACACACTCGGCACGCACGGCCTCACCGCCATCACGGCGGTCACGTCGCAGAACACGCGCGGCGTCACCGCCGTGCACACGCTGCCGCTGGCGCACGTGCGCAGCCAGATCGATGCCGTGTTCGACGACTTCGCCATTGCCGCTGTGAAGACCGGCATGCTCGGCAGCGCTGCCCTCACGAGGCTCGTTGCGAGCGAAATGCGCAAGCGGAAACCGGCATGGCTGGTGGTCGATCCGGTGATGATCGCCACGAGTGGCGCACGCCTGCTGGACGAGAACGCGATCGACGCGTTGATCACCCGGTTGATTCCACTTGCCGATGTCCTGACGCCGAACCTGCCGGAAGCCGAGGCCCTGCTGGGACGCCCGGTCGGGCGCGATATCGACGCCGCCGGCGCCGATCTGCTGGCCCTCGGGGCGCGTGGCGTCCTGCTCAAGGGCGGCCACGCCAGGGGGCGCGAAGTGGTCGATCGGTTCTACGACGCCAGGGGCGTGATCGAGTTCCGCCACCCGCGCCTGCCCTTCGAGGGCCATGGCAGCGGCTGCACGCTGGCCTCCGCCGTGGCCGCCGGGCTGGCCAGGGGCAAATCGCCGCAAGTGGCCGTCCGCGTCGCCATCACGTGGCTTAACAAGGCCTTCCAGCAGGCCTGGCGGCCCGGGAGCGGCCCGGTGCATGTGCTCGGGCACTGAGCCCGGAGTATCCTATCCGCGTTGATACGGGCCCCTGGGGGCCGTATGTATCGCCTGTCCTTCTTGAGTCCAACCGCATGAATTTCCTTGGGCCCCGCTTCATCGTCCTGTACGTGCTGATCCTCTTCACGCTCTGCGTGTTGCTGGTGCACCTGCGTGGCCGCTCGCGCCTGCGTTTCGACCGCCAGCTGGTGGACCATTCGGCGATCTTCGCGCCGTACAATCTGCTGATGTACGCGTTCTCCGCCGTGCCGGCACGGCCGATCCTCGATCGCCGCGGATTCCCGCAGCTCGACCTGCTCCAGAACAACTGGCAGGCGATCCGCGAGGAAGCGATGCACCTGTTCGACGAGGGCTTCATCCGCTCCGCCGAAAAGCACAACGACGCGTCGTTCAATTCGTTCTTCAAGCAGGGCTGGAAGCGCTTCTACCTGAAGTGGTACGGCGAACCGCTCGCCTCCGCCGAAACGCTGTGCCCGCAAACCGTGAAGCTGCTGAACTCGATCCCGAGCGTGAAGGCGGCGATGTTCGCCCTGCTCCCGCCCGGCAGCAAACTGAATCCGCATCGCGATCCGTTTGCGGGCTCGTTGCGTTACCACCTAGGCCTCATCACGCCGAACTCCGACGATTGCCGCATCTTCGTCGATGGCGAAATGCACGCATGGCGCGATGGCAAGGACGTCGTCTTCGACGAGACCTACGTCCACTGGGCGGAGAACCGCACCGACCAGACGCGCGTGATCCTTTTCGCCGACGTGGAGCGCCCGCTCAAGAGCGGCTTCATGACCGCGATCAACAAGCGCGTCGGTGCCTTCATGGGCTCGATCACTGCTTCGCCCAACAGCGACGACGGCGATGAACAGGTCGGTTTCGTCAATCGCATGTTCGCGCTGAACAAGCGCGGCCGCGAGCGCACCCGCAAGTTCAAGAAAGCCAACCCGAAGCTGTTCCGCGTCGTGAAATACATCGGCATCGTGCTGATGATCTGGGTGATCTTCCTGGCGCCCTATCCCTTCTTCCGCGGCAACTCCTGATGCCATGAAATACGTCGCCCTAGGCCTGGCCCTCCTCTTCGCAACCTCCACGGCTGCGGCAGGAGAGACCGGGCCCGCGGCGACGGACGATCTCGCACCACTCGTCGCCCGTCTCGTAGACGACACGACGAAGAACGCGGAAAGCGAAAATCGCGCCTTCAACCAGTTGCTTCTCCTGGGCGAGGCAGGCGTGCCATACATCATCGCCCACCTCGGCGACGCCCGCCCGCTGCCGGAAAAATCCATCTGGATCCACCGCCGCGGCGGCCGCCCCGAGCGGCAGTACCAGCCGTGGTATGTGCATGACGGGCTGGAATCCGTACTCAAGGAACTGACGGGCTTCACGAAGGGCCCGCAAACCGGACACCTGCTTCCCAGTCAGCGCGAGCGAAGTGCGCGCAAGTGGGTCGCGTGGTGCGTGGAGCGATATCCCGCACAGGCGGGTGTGTGCCAATCCGTGCAGCGTTAGAGCGTTGACGCTCGTGTGGCGACGTCGCAAGAGCCGGCGGGTACCACCCTCGGGGCCACGCCTGCGGCGACCCGCTAAGGAAGGGCCGCGAAGAGCGGCCGTATTTCTATTGCCCTTCGGGCCGGGTCGGGCTGCGAGTGGAGG
>DATNJP010000246.1:0-2821 GCA_035603855.1 Luteibacter sp.
ATGTACGCGTGACCCGGCTGGATCGGCTGGCCGTCGCGGGCCTCGCACACGCGCATCGCGGAGCAGGAGTCCATGCGCGCGGCGAACGGGCCGCTGAAGGCGGCGGGAATGTGTTGGGTGATGACGATCGGCGGAGCGGTCGGCGGCATGGCTTCGAGCACCACACGGATCGCCTCCGTGCCACCGGTGGACGCACCGATGGCGATGATGCGTGTGCCACCGCGGGTACCGGCGGACTGCGCGCGCGGCAGCACGGCGTCGGCGGAGAGGCGTGGCGCGACATCGAGCTTGGTCACCGCGGTACGTTCGCGGGGCTTGGCGCCGGCGGCGAGGCGCACCTTGGCGCAGATCTCCGGCGCGTGCTCCATGAAGGTGTTGGCCAGGTCGGCGGCAGGCTTCGTGAAGAAATCCACCGCACCCAGTTCGAGCGCGCGCAGCGTGACGTCGGCGCCGCGCTCCGTGAGCGTGGACACCATCACCACCGGCATGGGGCGCAGGCGCATCAGGTTCTCGAGGAAGGTCAGGCCATCCATGCGCGGCATCTCGACGTCGAGCGTGAGCACGTCGGGATTGAGTTGCTTGATCTTGTCGCGGGCGATCAGCGGATCGGCGGCGGTGCCCACCACCTCGATGCCCGGATCGGACTCGAGCATGGCCGACAGCACCTTACGCACCAGGGCCGAATCGTCGACGATGAGAACGCGTACTTTCTGCATGGGCTCTTGGCAACTCGGGTGGCGGAACGTCCCTGTCGGCGGGCCGACCGGATGGAATGACAAGGCGAAGCCGACGGCGACCGTCAGAACAGCTCCACCTCTCCCTTTATCGGATCGTTAGCCAATCGCTTGAGGTATCGTTTCTCGCGATCGGCCAGGCTGTGGTCGTGCGTGGAGCGCAACTGGCGCACGCGCACCTTCCCGCTCACCGGGAAAAACTGCACCTGGCGCGGGTAGATGTCGCCCACGTCAGCCGCACAGAGCTTCAGCTTCTCCGTGGCGATGTAGCGCTGCACGAAGGCGATGTTGCGCTGCCCGATGTCGGTCATGGTGGCCAGCACGCGCCCGCCCCCGAAGATCTTCACTTCCAGGTCGTCGCGCTTGCCCCCCGCTTTCAGGATGGCGTTGATCAGTTGTTCCATGGCGTCGTTGCCGTAGCGCGCCGCGCGGCCGACGGTGGAACTCCAGCTGTCGCGCTCGCCGGCCGGCTCCGGCAGCATGAAATGATTCATGCCGCCGATGCGGCGACGCGTATCGCGCACGCAGGCCGACACGCAGGAACCGAGCACGGTCGAGATCATCTCTTCCTGCATGCTCACGTAATACTCGCCCGGGAGGATCTTCACCGTGACCACTTCCTGGGCGGGATCCCAGAAGCGGCGCACGTGCTCGAAGCCCGGCAGGACATTTTTCGGGTCGAAGCCGGCGAAGGTGCGCGGCTGTACGACAAAGGTGTCGCTCATGAACGCTTCCGGTAGACCGTGCGGCCGATCAGGTCGAAGTCCTCGGAGAGCCCGTACATGGACTCCGAGTGACCGAGGAACAGATAGCCGCGACTTTCCAGCATGCCGGCATAGCGGGAGAACAGGCGCTGCTTCGTCGGCTTGTCGAAATAGATGACGACATTGCGGCAGAAGATGGCGTCGAACTTGCCCTGCATGGGCCATTCGTGGAGCAGGTTCAGCGGCTGGATGCTCACCAGCTCGCGCAGGCGCGGATGCACCAGCGCATAGCCATCGAACGAGCCTTCGCCGCGCAGGAACCAGCGCTTGCGACGCGCGTCGCTCACGCCGCCCAGGCGGTCGACGGGATACATGCCCTTGCGCGCGGCTTCCAGCGCCTGCGGCGAAAGGTCGGTCGCGAGGATCTTCGCGTCGATGGTGCTGCCGGTGCGTTCGATCGCCTCGGCCAGCACCATCGCGATGGCGTACGGTTCTTCGCCCGTTGAGCACCCCGCCGACCATATGCGCAGGCGGCCGCCGTTGTGCTTCTCTTCCAGCCAGCGCGGCAGCAGCTCGTCCACGAGCATGTCGTAATGGTGCATCTCGCGGAAGAACGAGGTGACGTTGGTGCTGATGCAGCTGGCCAGCTCGCCGAGTTCGGAAGCCGGGTCGCGGCGCAGCAGGTCGCAGTAACCCTCGAACCCTGAAAGACCCAGGGCGCGCAGCCGGCGGAGCAGGCGCCCCTGCACCAGCTGCCGCTTGTGTTCGCCCAGCGAGATACCGCAATGCTGCAGCACGAACTCACGCAGGAAGGTGAACTCGGTTTCGCCGAGGCTGGGCCCCGTCGCGCTCGCCAGCCCGACGGCATCGCCGTTGTTGACGAGCGCGCTCATCGATCAGAACTCCTTCCACACCCCGGCGTCGGCCGACTCGACCGGGCGCGGGGCACGCGGAGCCGGCGCGCTGCGCACGGCGGCGAACACGGTTTCCATCTCTTCCTGCGCGACGTCCTTGCGCGGGCCCTTGGCGGACGGCTTGGCCGATGCCTGGCCGGCGATCTGGAAGAAAGCGACCTGGCGGCTGAGTTCGGTGGCCTGCTCGTGCATGGCGCGGGCGGCGGCAGCCGATTCTTCCACCAGCGCGGCGTTCTGCTGGGTCATCTCGTCCATCTGCAGCACGGCGTGGTTGACCTGGTCGATACCGGCCGACTGCTCCGAGCTGGCGGCGGCGATCTCGGCGACGATGTCGGTCACCTTCTTCACGCTCTCGACGATCTCGGCCAGCGCCTTGCCCGACTGGTCGACCAGCTCGGAACCGGCCTTGACCTTGTTCGCGCTGTCGTTGATCAGGCCCTTGATCTCCTTGGCCGCATTCGCCGAACGG